>JBDSPC010000492.1:0-3695 GCA_039914485.1 Nocardioides sp. | reverse complement strand
AGCTGATGTCCTCCGTGCCGTGCAGCACCGAGCCCAGGTCGATGCCGCGGTCGGACAGAATGCTCGCGACCGCGGGCCCGAAAACCTCGATCGCGGCCGGGAACGTCGGCGGTGCGACCCGGACGTCGGGACGGTGCGGAAGACCCACCGCGGCCCGGAACTCCGCGACCTTGCCGCGCTCGACCAGGAGACGGGCAGGCCGACGGTCACCGATCACGGCACCACGGCGGTGAAGTGCGGCGAACGCTTCTCGCTGAACGCCGTCAGTCCCTCGCGAGCATCAGATCCGACGACCAGGTGCGCCGCTGCTTCGATCTCGAGGTCGAGCCCGTCGTCAGTAATGGCGCGAGGCCTCGACATGCGCTTCATGAAGGCCAGTCCGGTGGCACTCCGGGAGGCCATCGTCGTGGCGAAGGCCCAGACGTCGTCGAGAAAGGTGTCAGCGGCAAAAACATCCTGCACGAGCCCGATCGACCTGGCCTGCTCGGCGTCGAGCGTCTCGCCGGTGAACAGGAGCCACCGGGCCGCCCGCGAGCCGACAGCGTCGGTGAGGCGCTGGGAACCGCCCCCGCCGGGGACGAGGCCGAAGTTGGCGTGGACGTCGCCGATCTTGGCCGCTGAGCTGGCCACCATGAAGTCTGCGGCGAGGGCGAGCTCCAGGCCGCCCGCCAGGGTCAGCCCGTTGAGGGCCGCGATGACGGGCTTCGGACTCGCGTCCATCGCGGAGAAGGCAGCCTTCCACGACAGCAGCAGCTCGCGGAACGCCGCCGGGTCCCGGGTCACCTCCGCCGCCTCGATGAGGTCGGCTCCCGCGCAGAAGCCGCGACCCGAACCCGTGATGACGACGACGCGCACCTGCGCGTCGGCGCGGCAGCGCGCGAGCGCCTCCCCCAACGCGGCCACGAGCTCGCCACTGAGGGCATTCATCTGGTCCGGTCGGTTCAGGGTCAGCAGGGCGACCCCGCCCCGCTGCTCCACCGTCAACACGTCCGACATGTCCATCCCTCTCAATCTGTGACTACTATTATCCTATCAACACGGGTCGGCCCATGACCCCGACTTCCCGGAGGTCCTGTGAGCGAGCAATCGAACATCTCGATCTTGCTTTCGAACGTCCCGCAGACCGAGGCTCTGCTCCGGTTCGCGGCGGCCGTCGAGTCCAGCGGCTACGAGCGGGTGTGGCTCGCCGAGACGATCGGCATCGAGGTCGGGGCCATCGGAGGTGCCATCGCTGCGACCACGTCGCTCGAGGTCGGCACGGCGATCGTACCCGTCTACAGCCGGAGCCCTGCCCTGCTGGCCATGATGGCCTCGTCGTGGTCGCACATCGGCAACGGCCGCCAGGTCAACATCGGCATCGGCTCGGGCGGCCAGCGCATCATCGAGCGCTGGCACGGCGTCGACTTCTCCAGGCCCGCCACGACGACGCGCGAGACCATTGCCATCATGCGCCAGGCACTCGCCGGCGAGCGCACCGACGTCGACGGGAAGATGCGGCGGTCCAGCGGGTTCTCCCTGGCCTCCGGCCCCGCCGCCAAGGTCAAGATCTTCATCGGCGGCATGGGCCCCGTCATGGTGGACCTCGCCGCCGAGCAGGCCGACGGACTCATCGTCACGTGGTTGTCCCCGCGAGTCGTCGAGGGGTTCCGCGCCACGTTCGACGAGGCCATCACCGCCCACGGTCGCCAGCACAGTGCCGTCAAGCTCGTGGCCCGCGCCTACGTCGCCGTCACCGACACCCCCGACGTCGCGCGCGAGGAGGTGCGCAAGGAAATGGTCGAGTACATCATCTCGCCGCCCTACGCTCGCTACTTCAGCTCGGTCGGCTTCGACGACGAGGTGCAGGCCGTCACCGCGGCGTTCACCGCCCGCGACCGTGAAGGTGCAGTGCAAGCCGTCAGCGACCGGCTGCTCGACGACGTCCTGATCGTGGGCACCAGCGGCGACGAGGTCGCCGACCAGTTGCGTGCCTACGTGGCGGCAGGTGCCGACGACGTCATGATCCAGCCCGTGCCCGACTACCGGGGCGGCGACTACCAGCGCACCATCGAGGAGGTCGCGCGCGCGCTGCGCTGACGCGGTGGGCACAGGCGTGGCGATCGGATCCGGTCGCCCGCGCGCTGCGTTCACGGCAGCAGGTGCTCGGCTAGACCCGTGCCGGCGAGCGGGGTCGGGACCGGCGCGTAGATCATCGTTGCGTCCGCGACTCCGTCGAACCGCTCGTCGAGCACATGCAGCAGCTCGTCAGGACGGCCAGTCACGGCGATCGCCCGGACCACCTCGTCCGGCACCAGCTCTCCCGCAGCCCGCGGCCCGCCCTCCTTCATGGCAACGTTGAGGCGGGGCTGCAGGTCCACCCAGCCCTCCGTCTCGAAGACATGCTTGTAGGCCGTCGTCGATCCGAACGTGCCGATCTGCTGACGGATCGCGCGGTACGACGCATCACGCTCCTCGTCGTCCGATCCCGTGACCACCCAGGCCGGCGCCACCAGCGAGATCTCGGACGGATCGCGCCCGGCCTTCTCGGCACCCTGCCCGATCGCCGGCCAGATGACCGACTCGAGATAGCTGCGGGTGTGCAGGGGATGGGCGAGCAGGCCGTCGGCCAGCTCACCGGCCAGCTCGGCGATGCGGACATTGACTCCCGACACGTACACGGGCACGTGCGGGTGTTCGATCGGACCGGGGTCGAAGTGGTCGGTCAGCAGGGTGTGCTGGTAGAACTCGCCCTCGTAGCGCAGGGGACCGTCGCCCTGGAAAGCGCCCCAGATCGCCCGCAGTGCCTGGATGTAGTCGCGCAGGCGGGCGACCGGCGGTGACCACTCCACGCTGAACCGGCGTTCGGCGTGGGCCTTGACCTGGGTGCCGAGACCCAGGACGAACCTTCCCTCGGAGGCACGGGACAACTCCCACGCCGACTGCGCCACGGCGAAGGGCGAACGCGCGAACGCTACCGACACCGCGGTGCCGATGCGCAGGTCGTGGGTGGCCAGCAGGGCTGTGGCCGCCGCCGCATAGGGATCGGCGACGGTCTCCGACACCCAGCCGTGCTGGAAGCCCTGCTGCTCGGCTGCGACCGCTTCGGGCCCGGCCTCCCGCAGGTGCTGCGAGATGAGCGGGTCGACGCGGATCATGACTCACCACCACCCTAACGAGTCGGCGCCACCGCGTGGACGCGCGTAAGGTCAGCCACCGATGGCTGCGATCCGCGCGTCGCGGTCGGCATCGGGGTGGTTGTTGGCCATGCCGTAGTCGTTGTTGCGGGCCTCCAGGCGCATGCCGGTGGCGAAGTCGCCCCCGAGCCCGACGTTGATCAGCTTCTTGATGTCCCTGACCGACCGAGGCGAGTTGGCCGCGATCATGCCCGCGAGGTCGAGCACGGTGGCGTCGAGCTCGTCGCGGGGCACGACCTGGCTGACGAAGCCTGCCTGCCGGGCCTCCTCTGCCGGCAGCGGACGCGAGGTGAGCATCAGCTCGCGTGCCAACGCGCCGCCCACGCGCCGCGGCATCCGCTGGCTCTCGCCGCCGGTCGGGATGAGCCCCAGCGAGGCGTGAGTGTCGCGGAACCGCGCGTCGTCGCTGGCGACGATCAGATCGCAGCAGTAGGCCAGCAGGAAGCCCCCGGTGATGGACCAGCCGTGCACCGCGGCGATGACCGGCACCCGGAGGTTCTCGATGAGGTCCCACAGATCGGT
>JBDSPC010000470.1:0-6664 GCA_039914485.1 Nocardioides sp. | reverse complement strand
CGTCGTCGGCGAGGAACACCTGTGCCACGTTGCCGGTCATCGTCGCCAGGTCCGCCGCCAGGTCCGGCAGCGTCGTGGCGTCACCGTGGATCCAGGTGACCGCCGCGGCGCCCGGCTTGGCGCGCGCCACGTCCAGCGACGCCCCGGCCGGGTCTACACCGATGACCGACTTCCCTAGACCGGCCAACCGCACTGCCAGAGAACCGGTTCCGCAACCAATATCGATGACTTGGTCAGCGCTCATCTCTTCCGCGATTGCGACGTAGCTGTCGAGATCGGCACGCTCATCGTCGAAGGCGTCGTAGAGCACGGCTTGACGCGGGTCAGCGAAGGCGGCGTCGGGTTCTCTCATGGCGGTCAACCTAAACCGCTACGTGATGCGCGCACGATCACTTATCTACGTCCGGGGACGGATCCGCAGTGGCACGCTCCGCGAGCCGATCCCGCACCGGGTCACGCTTTGAATGACGATGTGCCAGTGACGTCGCGGGCAATACAGGGTCGAGTCCCTCAGGTTGGTGACTCAGCTTCGGCGTCGTCTCGGGGTCCGGCCTGACTCAGGTCTTCGGTATGGGCTGCGGCTGGTCGCCAAGGCTCGTGCTCGTGCGCAAGCCAGACCATCTCGGGTTCAAGCGCACGAATGAGCCGCTGTCCCTCGTTGCGCGGCTCATCCAACTCACCGAACCACACCGCTGCATCGCCACAGATGACGACGGGACGCCCGCCCGTCTCGACCACCACGATCTGTGAGCCGGGTGAGTGACCGGGCGCTGGGACGATCCGGATGCCGGGCAGCAAGTCGAGCTCTCCGTCGACCGGCACATACCTCACGCCGGGAGCGTCGACCCACTCGCGAAGGGTGTAGTCGTCGTTGCTTCGAGCCTCGTCCAGCTCCCGACGCTGGACGTAGATCGGCTTGTCGGCAAAGAGTTGGTTGCCGCCGCAATGGTCGGCGTGCAGGTGCGTGTTGACGACGATGTCGATACCGGCGACGTCGAAGTCCTGCCCATTCAGTGGATAGAGGCGGGGGTTGAAGGCGGCCACCACTGCCGGGTGCAGCTCCGTCATGCCGGTGTCGACCAGAACTCGAGCGTCGGGATGGTCGATGACGTGCACGTAGACGGGCATCACCGCGCCCTCCACGAACAGGTCGGCAACGAGGATCGGCGTGACAGTGACGGTAGAAAAGACGTTCATCGGGGTCGGGATACTCCGTGGGTAGGGATCGTGGTGAGCCCACGGCTGAGGCTCGGGATGATGATGGCTGCCGCAAAGAGATGGACCGCGACGAGGACCGTCTTGGTGGCAAGGTCGTCCGCCAGTGCGATCGGCGGGATGAGCGACAACCCGGTAGCGAAACTGGTGACGACAAGGAACCGTCGACGTGCGCGAACGAATCGGGCCATCAGGAGTCCCAGTGCAGCCCCGACAAGGGTCCACCACGCGAACGCAGCGATCGGGATAGCAGTGTCGTCGACTTCGAGACTCACTCCAGCGGCGCGTGCGATGGCCGCCCCCGCAGTGGTAGCGACGGACGCTGCCGCACCGGCTAGGGCGCCGCGTCGAGCGAGTGCGGACGTCCTTGGTTGAGCGGACCGGATGTGCGAGTCGTGATGCGTCGGTTGAGACGTGGTCACTGGGGTATTCCTTCCTTGGCGTTTGCCGCGATGAGGTAGCTGGTGAGGTTGCCGAACCAGGGCGTCTGCTCGTCAGGGCCGAAGGGGACCTCGCCCCAGCCGGCCACCATGTCGGCGAAGTACTCGTTCTCCCAGTCCGCTCCGCTGCCGTAGGAGCTCGAGACGACGCGGAGGATGCAACTGCCCCCTGACGCTGCTTCGATCAGGAACTCGGTAGCGATCGGGGAGATCAACTCCAGTTCCTCGTCAGTGACCTCGTGTCCCGCGGTGTCGGCCGCCCACTCGCGCATCTCCTCGGTCATCGGCCAGGGCTCTTCATAGGCGAGACGCTGATTTGGGGTGTAGGCGGTGATGACACCTGTCGACCGCAACCCCCCGTGATCGAAGGACACCGCACCACCGATCTGCGGGTCGAGTCGGGTCGGCACCATCCAGGCCGAGATTCCATCGGCAGTCGCTATGGCCGCCCAGACCTGCTCCGGGGTAGCGGACAGCTCGACGCTGTGCTCCGCTCGGTGCTCGACGCGCTCGGGTTGGTCGGATTCGGTCACGAGGACTCCTCAGGTCGGGGATAGGACGAAACGGTCAGACGATGGTGGCGCCCATCGTCGTGGTGATATCGCGCGACCAGCGCCGTGATCGCTGACTCGAGCTCGGATGCGAACGCGGCACGATCCTCCGGCGACTGAAACCCGATCACCGTGTCGACAGTCAGGGTCGGCACCCGTGTTCCTGTCGCCACACCGCTCGCGATCGACCCGACCTCGGAGACGGTCCGAGCGTTTACCGCCACCAGGTACGCGGCCGAGAGGCGATCGGCGACGTCGTTGGGGTCGGCGACTCTGCCCTCGAGCACCTCGGGGGCAACGATGAGGTGCCGTGCCGAGCGCTGCACGTAACGCTCGGTGATCCCGCCCCACGCCCGTTCCCCAGCCGGCTCGACCAGTCCATGCGCCTCCAACGCCTTCAGGTGATAGTTCACCTTCTGCCGAGTCACACCGACGGCCGCGGCGACCGAGGCCGCCGAGCCTGGTTCAGTCAGGGCGTCCAGGATCGCGGCACGGATCGGATCGAGCGCTACTTCGACGACGGCGGCATCCGTGAGCACTCGGAAGTCGTCCACGAACGCCAAGGTAGCCTTTGACAGGAAAAGTCGTCAAGGCCCGTGAGCACGAGCCATACTGCCCAACATGGACAAGCTCACCGGGGTGCCCGCATGGGAGTTGCTGCCCTCGCCACGCACGACCGGGCGACTCAGCCTGCGCCCGGCCACCCCCGCCGACGCCGCAGCGATGTTCACCTACCGGTCGCTGGACCCGGTCGGGCGCTGGATGACCCACCTGCCGACCGACCTCGAGTCCTGGCGGACCGCATTCGACCAGCGCGCGCCGTACGCGCTGATGATCTGCCTCGACGGTGAGGTCGTCGGAGACCTCTTCCTCAGGACGGAGGACGCGTGGGCGCAGGCTGAAGTGCGCGACCGCGCGCGCGACGTGTTCGCCGAAATCGGGTGGTGCCTGGCCCCGGCTCACGGCGGTCACGGCTACGCGACTGAGGCAGTGAGCGAGCTGCTCGAAATCGCGTTCGGTGACCTCGGGCTACGACGCGTCGTGGCCATCTGCTTCGCCCAAAACGAACCGTCGTGGCGGCTCATGGAACGGCTGAGCATGCGCCGCGAGGCGCACACAGTCGGCGACAACCTGCACCGCGACGGCGAGTGGTACGACGGGCTCACCTACGCCCTGCTCGCCAGCGAGTGGCAGTCTCGCTAGCCGTAATCATCCGAGAGACTGGTGAAGCTGGTGACAGGCGCTGACGGGCGGTAGCGGAGTTTGTGGGCTTCGGCACCGTTGCCCGGAAGGTGTCAGTGACAGGCCCGCGCCACGCTGTCTGACGTTGTCGTCATCACCTGGCGGCATCAGCCACGGACAGGTCGAATCCGAGTAGGACCGTTCCTGTACCGATAGGCGAACGATCTGCGGACCCCGAGCCAGGCTGTCCGCGGCGGTGATGCGATCGCCGCGAGAACCCAGGGATCCCGCTGTGGCACGCTCCGCGAGCCGATCGGTCAGCGGATGGAGCGCATGGTCGTGGCATGCGTGCCCCCGTTTCCGATCACATCGTCTTGGCGTCGCGCCGTGATACTCCTGTTTCGTGGCGATCGACTTGGAAGCGGACCCTGACAGAGCGTCAGACCTGTGCCGAGCCGCCTACCAGCGACTAGCGGAGGCGGTGGAGGGCCTGACGGACCACCAGATGGCGCGTCCGAGTCGCCTCCCAACTTGGAGCGTGGGTCATGTCCTCACCCACCTTGCGCGCAATGCGGAAGGGCACTCACGCCGACTTCAAGGTGCCCTGCAGAACGAGGATGTGCCGAAATACGCAGGCGGCAGTGAGCAAAGAGCGCAGGAAATCGAGGACGGAGCCGACCGTCCTGCAGCCGAAGTCCTGGCCGATCTCGAAGCGAGCCAGAGGCGTCTGGAGAACCTTTTCGCAGAGTCGTCGAGTGCTGGCTGGCCCAATCCTCAGTTGGTGGGCGATGCCGGTTACGGACCCCGCGGATGTCCGTCCCATCGCCTGCGCGAGATCGAGATGCACCATGTAGACCTTGGGCTCGGATACGCGCCAGCGAACTGGCCAGATGAGTACGTGGCCTGGGACCTCGATGTATTGCTGAGCACGGTCTCCGAGCGGCTTGCAGACCCCAGTGATCGCCGTGACCTGATGGCGTGGCTCGCGGGCCGGGGCGCTCTGCCATCAGATCTGACACTCGACCCCTGGGGGTAACGCAACGACGTCGGCCCTGTCTCGCCCGGATAGGTACGCGGACCTCGGCATGTCCCCATCCCGGAAGCCGAATGGCTTGCGGCGACCGCCAGGCATAGGCCTTCAGTCACGCTCGAGCTCGTCGCCGATCCCGTAGTGGCACGCTGTGAGCCGATCCCGCTATGGCACGCTCCGCGAGCCGATCCCGCTGCGGGGGCGCGCTATCCGCGAGATGCTCGGTCACGGGCGGGCCCTTCGTGACGTTCCGTGGACGCACGTCAGGTTGGTGCGTCACACCCTTCCAGCTCGTTGGACCGGCGCTCCGCCTTCGCTGTGACAGGCTGACCGCCGTGGCCACGGAACCCTCGCAAGTCCGATGAAACGAGAACTCGTACTCAGCACACCGCGGCTCGCGCTGACCTCGTGGCTCGTGGAGGACGTCACAGAACTGCAGCACGTCCACTCCGACCCCGACACGATGCGCCACGTGCGCTCGGGCAGGCCGGAGTCCCGTGCCGAAGTTGCACAGCTCATCGACCGCTATCGGGCCGAGCACGCGGCTCGGGGTTGGACAACGTGGCGCCTCGCGGATGACGAGGGACGGCTCGTAGGGAGGGCGGGATTCGGTGGCGCAGAGGAGCGGCGTGGCCTGAGCTTCACGATTCGACGCAGCCACTGGGGCCGGGGTCTGGCCACGGAGGTCGGACTGGCCCTTGTCGCCTGGCACCAGATCCACGCTCACGGAGTTCCGCTGCGGGGACTGGTCGCAGTGGGCAACGACGCCAGCGCGCGCGTGCTCGCGAAGTGCGGCTTAGACGAGGTCGGTGAGGAGGACTACGCCGGAACCGCCTGCCGCGTCTTCCTTCTCACCGATCCCGACGAGGCTCTGAGCCTTGCGAGCGCCACCACACCTGGAGTGAATGGAACCTGAGCCGTCGAGCCAACCACGCATGGCGTGGCCGGGCGGGCACTTGGGCGGCCATCGTCAGGCATGGTTGCGATTGTTAGGGCGTGACTGTCAAGCGTGAGAAGCACTCCCGTTCCATGCCCGGCGGTCGGGCGTACTGGTGGAGCGACCTGGTGGAGCGACCGTCTGTGGACCGAATCCGCTGGACTACCCGTGGTGTCAATTCCGATAGCCGACATCGCCGAGTTCGACCAGAACTGCTGGCTCGGAGATGCCCCTCCGACGTATCGCGAGGTGGCCGAGCACGCCCGCCGGATCGAGGCGGCCGACCTCCGCTACCCAGTAAGACGACTGGCGCCGCTGGGTGAAAGCAGCAAACTGAAGACCGCATTGCCCACAGCGGGTTCGTCTTGCGACGCTCAGTTCTGCGGCTGCGGCCTTTGGAGCCGGATAGACGCATGCGCAGGCGCAGGCGCAGGCGCAGGCGCAGCGGTGGTCTCGCCGAGCAGCGGCGTGTCGCGTCGGAGCTGGCGGCGCTGCGTCCACGGGTCGTGGAGACAGACGAGACAGCGATTGCTCAAGCCTGGCTTCGCCGGGCCGTCGCTTGAGTGCCAGAGGGCGACAAATGTCGCACACCACCGCAAGCGGGCGCGCCCCCTGATCGAGCACCGCCGACAGCATAAAATGTCGCACGCTGGCCCAGGCACAGCGTTATGTGGGCGGTGGGCCGAGAATCTCTTGACTTCCCGCCGCCGCCGCGGCCGCGAGGGACGCCATCGTCACACCCCAGGAGTCCGGGCGGGGAGTCCGCACATCTCGACCGGCGCTGCGGAAGAAGTTCTCCATTCCGCTCGGCGTGCAGATTGTCAGGAGGTCGACGTCTGGGGTCACGAATCGATAGGCATGCGGCACGTTGCGGGGTAGGAACAGCGCACCACCCTCGCCGAGCTCGTGGCGCTCGTCGCCGACCCAGAACAGACCTGCACCGCGGAGCACGACGAACATCTCGTCCTCGTTTCGATGCAGGTGCAACGGTGAGGCCGCTCCTTCGCCGAGGCGGCTGCGGACCACGGTGACCTGACCATTCGTCGCGTCGCCGTCGAGCAGGATCGACAGGCTCGCACCGTCGATCCATTCGAGCTCCTGATGGTCGGCGGCCTGGGCGATGTAGGCGAGGCTCATTGGTTCCCTCATTCGTCTACTGATCATCTAATGAATAAGATGACGGTATGCTTGGCCCATGGCCGACGTCAAGAGACGCAGCTACTCCTCGCCGCTGCGCGCCGAACAGGGGGCGGCGAGCCGCGCCGCTGTGCTCGCCGCCGCCCACCGGCTGTTCGTCGCCCGGGGGTAC
>JBDSPC010000458.1:0-8409 GCA_039914485.1 Nocardioides sp. | reverse complement strand
CGTCGCGGCCGAGACCACGCGCTCGCTGCGCGCGCCGCGCCGGGGACTCGCGGCCGACGACCGGTTCCAGGCGCCGCGGGACGCCGACGAGCCCCCGATGCCCGCCCGCGAGACCGGGAAGCTCGCGCCGCCCGCGGCCACCGACTCGCGCTTCGAGGAGGAGGAGGAGCCCCGGCCCGGCGACGACCCGGCCGTGTGGGAACCCTTCCTCGCGCTGGCCGCGGAGCGGGCATGAGCCACGTAGCGATCGTCGGCGCCGGTGTCATCGGCCGCGCCTGGGTGGCCCAGCTGGTCTCGCACGGCGTCGAGGTGCACGTCAGCGACCCGGCGCCGGACGCGGCGGCCCTTCTCGAGCGCGACGTCGAGCTCGCTCGGCCTGCGCTCGCGACCCTCGGCCACGACGTCGAGGGCTGGCAGGACCTGGTCACCTGGTCGAACTCGCCCGCTGCTGCGGTCGACGGTGCGTCGTACGTCCAGGAGAGCGGTCCGGAGCAGGAGTCCATCAGGGGCGCGCTGTATGCCGAGATCGACGCGGTCGCGGCGCCGGGAGTGCCGATCGCCAGCAGCACCTCGACGATGCCGCCCAGCCGGCTCGCGCGGCTCGCGCCGCACCATCCCGAGCGTTTCCTCGTGGGCCACCCCTTCCACCCGGTGCACCTGGTGCCGCTGGTGGAGGTGGTCGGCAGTGACGTCACCGCGCCCGACGTCATCGAGCAGGCCATGAGGTTCTACCGCGACAACGGCAAGCGGCCGATCCACGTACGCCGTGAGGTGCCGGGCCACCTGGCCAACCGACTGCAGGCGGCGCTGTGGCGCGAGGCCTATTCGCTGGTGCAGCGGGGCGTCGCCACCGTCGCCGACGTCGACGCCGCCATCGCCCACGGCCCTGGCCTGCGCTGGGCAGTCCTCGGACCTCTGGTCAACCAGCACCTGTCCGGCGGCGACGGCGGACTGCGCCACATCCTGGAACACCTCGGCCCGCCGACCGAGGCGCTGATGGACGACCTCGGCGAGGCCCCACTCACCCCCGAGCTCGTCGAGGCGCTGGTCTCCGGCGTCGACGCCGAGCTGTCCGGCATCGACCAGCAGGCCATGGGCCTGGAGCGCGACGCCCTGATCGTCTCGCTGCTCGCGGCCAAGGCCGACGCCCGGCACCTGCCCTGACCGAACCGGAGGACCCCGTGTACGAACCCGCAATCGACGTCGACGCCCTGGTGGCGATCGACGTCCACACCCATGTCGAGGCCGACGGCCACGGCCACTTCTCCCTCGACCCGGAGCTGATGGACGCCTCGGCGAAGTATTTCAAGGCGGACCAGCTGCGCACCCCGACGATCGACGACATCGCCGACCACTACCGGGAGCGCCGGATGGCCGCGGTGGTCTTCACGGTCGACGCGGCCAGCGAGACCGGCCACCCGCCCCTTTCGAGCGAGGAGATCGCCGAGGGCGCGACGCGCCACAACGACGTGCTGATCCCGTTCGGCTCGGTCGACCCTCGGCGAGGAGATGAGGCGGTGGAGCGCGCGCGTCGCCTGATCGGTGAACACGGGGTGCGTGGTTTCAAGTTCCACCCCAGTCTGCAGGGGTTCCGGCCCGACGACGAGCGCTGCTACCCGCTCTACGAGGTGCTGGAGGAAGCTGGGATGGTGGCGCTGTTCCACACCGGCCAGACCGGCATCGGGGCCGGGCTGCCGGGAGGTCGCGGGATCAAGCTGCGCTACTCCGACCCGATGCTGGTCGACGATGTCGCGGCCGACTTCCCGCACCTGTCGATCATCCTCGCTCACCCCTCGGTGCCGTGGGTGGACAGCAGCATCTCCATCGCGACGCACAAGGCCAACGTGTTCATCGACCTGTCGGGTTGGCGGCCCAAGTACTTCCCGCCGCAGCTCGTGCGGCAGGTGGGGTCGCTGCTGCGCCACAAGGCGCTGTTCGGGTCGGACTTCCCGGTCATCACCCCGGACCGGTGGATGGCCGACTTCGACGACCTCGATCTCAAGGCGGAAGTCCGACCGCTGGTGCTGCGTGACAACGCCGCGGCCCTTCTCGGGCTTCGCTGACCTCAAGCCCACGAAAGACCTGACAAGAGACCTGATTGACAAAAATCCTGGTTTATTTAGTTGACTTGCGGCACACACTAGCGAGGCGAAGGCGCCGCCGTAGCGGCCGACGGGAGTGCGGATCGGTCACAGATGACGATGTCGGGCAGGGGTCGACGGTAGCGACGGCGACCAATATTGAGAAGTAACTATTTTGCACCGATCAAGACTGTGGAAGTCTTGATGCACGGGGCTCCGTCACCTGCGCTACTTCCGGGCCGTCGCCGAGGAGAAGTACGTCGTCGCACTGCCCGAGGGACACCGCCTCCCCAGCCGCGCCAAGGTGCGCGTTGCGGACCTGCGCGACGAGGACCTCATCGCCCATACCGGCGGCGGGCGCTCCGCGATGTACGACGCCGTGGCGGCGCTGTGCCGCGACGCGGGCTCCGAGCCGGCGATCCGCCACGAGGTCGCCGAGACCTCGACGCTGGTCACCTTCGTGGCCGGCACGCCCCGGGTCGCGATCGTGCCCGAGCCGGTCGCCCAGCTGGTCGTCGCCGGCACCGTCTACCGTCCGCTCGCGAGTCGCGCCGTTTACGCAGGTCAAGGGCCATGTATCGATAGAAGTCGTCAACCGGTGTCAATCGCTCAATGCACTCGGGGCGGCATCGGAGGGTTATTGGTTCGAGATTTGAAGGCAACCGGCGCGAGCACGTCCGAAATAGGCGAAGGGCCCTCGTGAGTATGAGTCGCAAGGGCCCTTCTGTGATCGGTACCGGTGACGTTCCCGATCGGCACCCGGGACCTTCGGCACTGACGTGCGCGACCCGTGGTGGCCACCATGGACAAGGTCAGGTGCTCGGAACCCGCCCCGCGAGGTGCCACCCAATGAAGAGCTTCCGTCGTGTTTCGCTGTTCGTCATTGCCGGCGTGGTCGCGGCCGGTCTCGCGCCCGCCGGCGCCCAGGCGCCTCCTGTCACACCTACCCTGGTGACCATCCGGGCCTCCCACCAGTCGGGCGGCGTCGACCGGATCGTCTACGAGTTCGAGGGCGGCCTGCCTTCGAGCTACCGGGTGCGGTCCGTCGACGAGCTCATCGCGGACGGCTCCGGGCGGCGGGTCAGGATCGCCGGACGAGCCATCCTGAGGGTGCGTTTCGCGGACGCGGTGGCCCATGACGCGCAGGGGGAGACGGTCTTCAAGCGGCAGGCGTTCGCGTTGCCCAACATCATGACCTCCGTCCGGGCCGGCGACTTCGAGGGCGTCACGACGTACGGCATCGGCCTCGCCAAGAGGACCGACTTCCAGGTGTTCACGTTGCAGGACCCGGCCAGGGTCGTCATCGACGTCCGGGCGGCCTTTCCTACCGTCGACCGACGGGTGTACTTCTTCAACCTCGACAACTTCATCGACAACGTCATGCCCTTCTTCACCCCGGTGGTGCGCCCGGTCCCGGCGGGTGCACCGGCGACCGGTGTCATGGACCGGCTCTTCGCAGGACCGGTGAGCAGCGAAAGGGCCGATGGCCTGCGGCTGCTGAGGTCGCGCGCCACCGGGTTCGCCGACCTGGTCATCTCGGACGGAGTGGCCGAGGTCCGGCTCGCCGGTGGTTGCAGCAGCGGCGGATCCACGGTGTCCGTCGCCGGCGAGATCATCCCGACGCTACGGCAGTTCCCGACCGTCGACTGGATCAAGATCTTCGATCGGGCAGGAGACACCGGCAGTCCGACCGGCGACACGGATTCGATCCCTGCCTGCCTCGAACCCTGATGGGGCCTGGGAACCGCCTCAACCGGCCGAAGCCAGCCAAGACGGTCCGTCCGGACCACTGGGTCCGTAACGCACCTCCACCTCATACCCCCGGTCGAGGGGAGTCGCCGAATCCAACCTAGATGGTCCGACCCGAGACGGTCAGCGCCATAAGTGCCTGTTGGGCCAAGTGCTCCGGTGGTTCACTGGCACAATGGGCGGAATCGGACGGCGCGAGGCGGACCTCGAACGCCGCGAGGCCGACCTCCAGCGCCGGGAGGCCGAGGTGGGGGCTCGAGAAGCCGCGCTCGCCCATCGCATGGCAGACGCACGCGAGATCCTGGCTGCCGCCGACGATCGTGACACCACGGCCGATGCCAGAGACACTGCTGCCGACAAGCGCGAGACAGACCTCGACCTCGCCAGGATGCTGGCCCCGTCGGATGAGGGTGGGTACGGCGACGACTGGCCAGAACGCCGGGGCGCCGGTGTGGACCGCAGGCTCTCCAAGGACGACCGGACGGCCTCCCACGACGACCGGATTCATCTGACCACAGACCCCGGCGTCGACGACCCCGACCAGACCTGACGACGGTTGGCTGGAGACCCCTGATGCGCACATCCCAGCCGTGGTCTCACGACATCAAGGCTGAGGCGCGCTGCTGCTTCGATCCTGACGCCGGGCGGGCTCCCGACCCAAGGCTTCCTTCCCCCAGTCAGGGACCTTCGTCCCTGACTGGGCGCTGCACGGGACGAACACCTCGGTCCGTGGTTCCCGGACGTCTGGCTCGTCCAGGTAGCACTCCCACGACTGGCCGGAGACGCGGTACCCGTGGTCACCGACCCACTCCGTGGCAGTGACGTAGGCCTGCACCATGCCGTCATACGGTCCCCGGTGGAGGATGTGGGCCACGGCGCCTCCGGGCAGCTGGTCCGGCTCGACCCGCCCTGCTGCCGTGACGGGTTTCGAGACCGGGAAGCCGGCCTCCACCTCAAAGCTGCCGTCGGACCTGGGCACGTAGCGGCCGAACGACGGTCCAGTCGGCGCCATACCCTGCCGAGCGACGCAGGCCGACGATGTCGGCGAGCACCTCTCGCGCGTGCCGTGGAAGGGGTGTCGCTCGCCGCCGGGGTCACGATCGACCACGTCGACCACGGCCCGCACGAGGATCCGGACCGCGTCCGGGTCGCGCCCCGCCTCGCGGGCGCCGGCGCGCACGAGCTCGACCGAGTCGGCGATCCGGCTCAGGTCCTGTCCGGAGCTGCTGATCCAGCCCTGGGCGAGTCGCCCGGCGCGGCGCAGTGCCTGTGGGGCGTCGCCGCCGACGAGCACGGGCGGGTGAGGTTGTTGCACGGGCCGCAGGCCCAGGTGCGAGCGCGGCACCGTGTAGAACTCGCCCGCGAACTCGACCGGATCCTGCGTCCACAGCGCGGTCAGGCAGCGCAGGTACTCGTCCATCCGGGCGCCGCGACGCGCGAACGGGACCCCGGCTGCGGCGTACTCCTGCGGTATCCAGCCGATGCCGAGCCCGACAGTGAGGCGGCCGTCGCTGAGATGGTCCAGCGTCGCCATCGCCTTGGCGAGCAGGGCCGGCGGTGTGAACGGCACGCAGACGGTCGCGGTCCCGAGCCCGATCCGTTGCGTGTGACCCGCCACGAAGGCGAGGGGGAGCAGCGGGTCCTGGACCGCGCGGTACGACGGGTCGTCGGCCGGGCGGTCGGCCGGATCGTGCGCCTCGCCAGTCGTGATCCGAGACCGACCGCGACCGGGGAGAGCACACGTTGGAACGTCCACAACGACGCGTACCCCAGCTCCTCGGCGCGCTTGGCCACCCGGAGCATCGTCTCGGGCCGCGCCCAGCTGCCCGAAACCGGAAGCCCGAATCCGAGCAGCGGCAGATCACTCACCGAAGCCCAGCGAGTAGACCTCGAAGGGCGCAGCGAACGTGACGCCCATGGCTGCGCCGGTCTGACGCGCCATCCCCTCGAGGAACTCGCGTGGATCCCAGTTCTCCCAGCCCAGGCCGTCGATGTAGGCGCGGTGCGCCTCGAGCGATGCGACGCCGAGGTCGAAGGTGTCGGTGGTGTCGACGCCGTTCCGTGACTCCGGTGAACCTGCCGCCCACACCGCCTTGACCCCGCCCCAGGGCTCGAGCGTCGAGGACAGCTGCTCGGGGAAGATCCAGCGGTTGCCGGCGTCGCGGGCGGCGTCCAGGACTGCTCGGCCGACGGCGATGTGGTCAGCCTGGTTGAGCGACGTCCCACCCCACGAGTCGCGGAAGTTGCCGGTGATGACGACCTCGGGCCGGTGCCTGCGGATCACCTCGGCCAGGAGGCGACGGAGTGCGACGCCGTACTCCACTGTCCCGTCCGGCTGCCCCAGGAACTCGACCTGGCTGACGCCGACCACCCGCGCCGACTCGACCTGTTCGGCCTCGCGGACGGTGCGGCACTCGTCGGGGTGCATGCCGTCGATGCCGGCCTCGCCGCTCGTGACCATGCAGTAGACGACGTCCTTGCCCTGCCCGGTCCAGCGCGCGACGGCTGCGGCCGCGCCGAACTCCAGGTCGTCTGGATGCGCCACGATGCACAGCGCACGCTCCCAGTCCTCGGGCAGTGGTCGGTAGGCCGGTCGCTCGTCAGTCATGTCCCCGAGCATCCCGCAATTGGTTGGCGCCGACCAGTGCGGATCTGTTCCGATGACCGCATGGAGATTCGCGAGATCGACGTCCTTGACCGGTCGCAGCTGGCGGCGTGGTTCGACGTCGAGGTGGAGGCCATCTCACACGATCGTCCGCACGCCGTGAGCCGCACGTTCGACGCCCTCGTCACCCAGGTCACCGAGCCCAACGAGTACCACGAGTCCCACCTTCTCGCGGCCTCCGAGGGCGGCGTCGTCGTCGGGATCGCGGAGCTCGGCTACTCCCTCCAGGACAACCCGCACCTGGCCGATCTGGAGGTCACCGTCCGACCGGAGCACCGCCGTCGCGGCATCGGTCGTGCGTTGTACGCCGCAGCGTCGGCCCAGCGCCGGGCGGCCGGTCGCACCAGCGCGTTTGCCGAGGTCAACGTCGTGCGCGACGAGGGTCCGCTGACCTTCGCGCGGGCCATGGGAGGCGAGTCGGTCCACGAGGAGGACCACCTGATGCTCGACCTCCCGCTGGCCGACGAGCGGGTCCGCGAGCTGACCGCGAAGGTCGTCAACGACTACGAGATCGTCACCTGGCAGGGCCGATGCCCCGACGAGCTGATCGATGCGTACGCCGAGATGCGCACGCAGATGAACCAGGACGTCCCTGTCGGTGAGCTCGACTGGGAGGCGGTGGTGATGACGCCGGAGCGCATCCGGGCGGGGGAGGCGCGGCTGGCGAAGTCCTACGACATCGTGGTGGCCGCTGCCCGCCGTGCGGACGGCGTGCTGGGCGGCTATTCGCTCGTCTACCTCGCCCACGGCAGTGACCAGGTCTGGCAGGACGACACGCTCGTCATGCCCGATCACCGTGGCCACCGTCTGGGCCTGGCTCTCAAGCTCGCGACCTATGCCGTGATCGTGGCCGAGCACCCGGAGCGCGTCTCCATGCACACGTGGACCGACCCGGAGAACCGCGCGATGTGTGCGACGAACACCGCATTCGGCTACCGCCCGGTGGAGCGCATGCACGAGGTGCAGGTCAAGGACTGACGCGGGTCACCAGCAGAGCTCCCACGACCCGCGCAGCAGGTTGTGCGCGACCTTCTCGGTGCGCAGATATGCGCTCGTACGGCGGAACGGGTCGTTGCGATAGACGTAGGTGATCGCCAGGCCGCGTCGGATCTGCTCGCGTCCGACGTCGGCGCCCTTGCGCGAGACGTAGCGCAGCCAGCGGCCGTAGCGGTCCCGGTCGGCCTGGCTCGGGTCCGACTCCAGCCGCACGCGTGATCCGACCGGCGCCAACCGCTCCATGTGCGCCGAGGCGGCGTCGCCGCCACACTCGCGTCCGCCGTACACCTCAGGGGTGTCGATGCCGAGGATCCGCACCGAACGCACGCCGACGCCCTGGAGCCGGACTTTCAGCGTGTCACCGTCGGTGACCTTGACGACGTTGCCCCAGTGCCGCCGGACTGGGCCACTGTTGCCGGAGCCGTCGGGGTTGGTGGTGCTGGTCGGCGTCGGGGTTGCCGTGGGCGTCGGCTGCCCCACGAGGGGGACCGGAACTCCGCTGCCGATGCACGGGCACGCGTTGGTCTCGCACACGACACCGTCACCGTCCGCGTCCAGCCGGTGCGGGTCACCGGGGCCGGCGCCCAGGAAGAACGACTGGGCCGCCGCCTGCGTGGCGAAGTCACCGCAGTCCATGTCCGCCGCGGCCGACGCCGGCGCGACCCACGCCAGGGCCGCGGCCAGGAGGGCGATCAGGACGAGTGGTGACACGAAGCGACGCATCGATCCATGCTCGTCGCCGGTGAGTGCCGTGTTCGGCGAATCCCGCGATTGCGTAGGCTGCGCCCCGTTCGAGGGGCGGTAGCTCAGTCGGTTAGAGCAAGGGACTCATAATCCCTGGGTCGTGGGTTCGAGCCCCACCCGCCCCACCCGCGATCGGCCCGCCCGTCTCGGCGAAGGGCGGGCCGGTCACGATGG
>JBDSPC010000436.1:0-8441 GCA_039914485.1 Nocardioides sp. | reverse complement strand
GGACTACGACCTGATCCAGGTCCAGGAGATCACGCGCTGATCGCGTCGAGGATCGAGGCGAGCTCCTCGATCCCGTCGACCAGTCGAGGTCCCGGTCGCGCCCACGCCGCGTTGGCGTCGACGGCATGCACGGGTACGCCGCCGGGAAGATGTTCGGAGATCTCGGCCGCCAGCGCCGTGGCGCCCGCGAGGTCGTAGCCGCACGGCGCCACGATGATCACGTCGGGCTCGGCCGCGTGGACGTCCTCGAAGGTCGTGCGGACACTCTTCGCGCCGGCGACCCCGAGCGCCGGCTCGCCGCCGGCCAGGTCGATCATCTCGGGGATCCAGTGGCCCGGGGCGAACGGCGGATCGGTCCACTCGAGCAGCACGACGCGTGGCCTGCGTCGGTGCGCCACGCGGCGTACGACCGCAGCAAGGCGGGCGTGGAGCTCGACCACGAGTGACGCGGCTGCCTCCTCCCGGCCGGTCGCGCGGCCGATCGTGTTGATCGAGGCGAGGACCTCGTCGAGGGTGTGCGGATCGATGGTCAGCACGTCCGCGCTGCAACCGAGGTGGGCCAGTGCGTCCTCGACCACGGTGACGTCGACGGCGCAGACCGCGCACAGGTCCTGGGTCACCACGAGGTCGGCATCGAGCTCGGAGAGGGCTCCCTCGTCGAGGCGGTAGAGGTCCTCACCGCGCGCCATCGCATCGACCACGAAGTCGTCGATCTGCCTGGGCGTCAGGCCCTCGGGCATCGCGCTCGTCGACACGATCCTCCGCTGGCGCGCCTCGGACGGGAAGTCGCACTCGAAGGTCACCCCGACGACGTCGTCGCCGGCGCCGATCGCGAAGAGGATCTCGGTGGTCGAGGGGAGGAGCGAGACGATGCGCACGGGCCCAGTGTCTCAGCGTCTCAGGCGAGGGACAGGAAGAGCTTCTCCAGCTTGGCGGTGTCGAGGTCCTCACCGCTCACGAGACACTCGCGCATCCCACCGGCAACGAGCGCGAAGCCGGCCCGGTCGAGCGCCTTGTTGACGGCGGCGAGCTGGGTGACGACGTCCTCGCAGTCGCGACCCTCTTCCAGCATCTTGATCACCCCGGCGAGCTGACCGTGGGCGCGCTTGAGTCGGTTCGCGACCGGCTGGGTGGACTCGGCGGGCAGCTTCATGCGGACTCCTGGGTGGGTGGACGGAGGAAACTTGAGCATACCCCATGGGGTATGTACTATCGGTGTGTGCAGATACCCCCCTAGGTATCCACCGTCGATCGAAGGAGCTCATCCCATGTGCCGACCCGTGACCTGCAAGACGTGCCAGGGCGTGACCTGGTCCGGTTGTGGCAACCACGTTGACGCCGTGATGCGCAACGTTCCGCGCGAGGCCCGCTGCACCTGTGACCCGGCGGCCCCCCGTCCCGGACTGCTCGAGCGCCTCTTCGGCGGGCGCTCATGACCCGCCGGCGCGTCGTCGTCGTCGGCGGGGTCGCGGGCGGCATGTCCGCGGCCACGCGGCTGCGCCGCAACGACGAGACCCTGGAGGTCGTGGTGCTCGAACGCGGCGATCATGTCTCCTTCGCGAACTGCGGACTTCCGTACCACCTGGGTGGCGTCATCGAGTGTCGTGAGTCGCTGCTCCTCCAGACGCCGGCCTCCCTGGCTGCCCGCTTCGCGATCGACGTGCGGACAGCGCACGAGGTCGTGGCGATCAACACCGCAAGCCGACGACTGAGGGTCAGGGCCGGGGGGCACGAGACCGACCTGGAGTACGACGAACTGGTGCTGGCGACGGGCGCTGCCCCGGTGCGCCCGCCGATCGAGGGGATCGAGCGCGCGCTCACCCTGCGCGACATCGCCGATCTCGATCAGATGACGGCGGCCCTGACGGACGGGCCGCGATCCGTGACCATCCTGGGCGCCGGGTTCATCGGACTCGAGCTGGCCGAGAACCTCCTCGCCCGTGGACTGGAGGTGACCGTGGTGGAGCAGGCTGGCCAGGTGCTCGCGCCGCTCGACCCGGAGATGGCGTCCCTGGTGCACGCCCGGCTGCTCGAGCGCGGCGTGGTCGTGCGGCTCGGGGTGTCGGCAGTCCACGTCCTCGAGGACAAGGTCCTGCTCTCCGACGGGTCCCTAGCTGCTGCCGATCTGGTGGTGGCTGCGACCGGCGTGCGCCCCGAGTCCTCCTTGGCGCGGCTCGCCGGCCTGGACATCGGTGCGCGCGGAGGGATCGTGGTGGACGACCACCAACGCGCCAGCGCCTCGCACGTCTACGCCGTCGGCGACGCGGCCGAGAAGCGCGATGCCCTCGACGGCGAGGCCACCCTGGTGCCCTTGGCCCAGACCGCCAACCGGCACGGACGCCTGGTTGCGGACGTGATCACCGGGCGCGCGACCTCCGCGCTCCCGGTCCTCGGGACAGCCGTGGTGGGCGTGCTGGGCCTCACCGTGGCCACGGTCGGTTGGAACGAGAAGCGGGCTCGAGCTGCGGGTCGTGAGATCCGGATCGTGCACACCCACCCCGCGCACCACGCCGGGTACTTCCCGGGAGCGGAGTCGATGTCGCTCAAGCTGGTCATCGATGCCGAGACCGATCGGATCCTGGGCGCCCAGGGCGTGGGTGGCGCGGGTGTCGACAAACGCATCGACGTCATCGCGACCTCCATGCGCGGAGGTCTGCGCGCCAGCGACCTGGCGGACCTCGAGCTCGCCTACGCCCCGCAGTACGGCTCGGCCAAGGATCCGATCAACATGCTCGGCTTCGTCGCGGACAACCTGGCGAGCGGTCACGCCTTGAACGTCCAGTGGCACGAGCTCGATGCCCTGGTGGCGGACGGGGCGGTCGTGATCGACGTCCGCGCGGCGGACGAGCACGCGCGCGGCGCCATCCCCGGAGCGATCAACGTCCCCGTCGACGAGCTGCGCGATCGGCTCGGCGAGATCCCGGACGCTCCCGTCGTGGTGCACTGCCAGGTGGGCCTGCGCGGTCACGTGGCGGCCCGGCTGCTCGAGCAGCACGGATTCACTGTCTCCAACCTCGACGGTGGATTCGCCACGTGGGAGGCGGGGACGGCGGCCTGACGGAACTGAGGTCCGGCGGTGACCCTACGATCGAGCGATGGAGCTGTCGCCGACCGTCGTTGCGCTCCTGGTCCTCGCCGCCCTGGCGGCCGGGTTCGTCGACGCGGTCGTCGGTGGCGGCGGACTCATCCAGCTGCCGGCGCTGCTGATCGGGCTGCCGGGTGCCTCGGTCGTGCAGATCGCGGCCACCAACAAGCTGGCGTCCTTCTGCGGGACGTCGATCAGTGCGGCGACGTACTTCCGAAGGATGCGGCCCGACCCTCGGACCTTCCTGCCACTGATGCTCGCGGCCTTCGTCGGCTCGTTCGGCGGTGCGCTGGTGGCGTCGCTGATGCCGCGCAGTGCCTTCGACCCGATCATCCTGGTCGCGCTGGTGCTGGTCGGTTCCTACGTCTGGTTCAAGCCGAGCGTCGGCTCGCTGACCCAGCTGCGGTTCAGTGGCGGCAAGCACGTGTCCGCGGTGCTGATGACCGGCATCGCCGTCGGGTTCTACGACGGCGCGATCGGGCCCGGCACCGGCTCGTTCTTCGTCTTCGCCCTCGTCGGCCTGCTGGGCTACGACTTCCTCCAGGCATCGGCCAAGGCCAAGCTCGCCAACTGGGCGACCAACCTCGCCGCGCTCGTGGTCTTCGTCCCGCAGGGTGCGGTGATCTGGCACCTCGCGCTGATGATGGCCGCGGCCAACATCATCGGTGGGTACGCCGGAGCGCGGGTCGCCATGGCCAGGGGAGCGCGCTTCGTGCGGATCTTCTTCCTGGTCGTCGTCACCGCGCTGGTCGTGCGCCTCGGCGGCGGCGTGCTCGGGCTCTGGTGAACGATCTCCGCGGACCCGCCCGGTAGCGTGCCCTACGTGGGAGTGGTGGGCACCGTCGACGGCTTCCAGCGCCGGCATTCGGTCGTTGGGTTCCCGCTCGGGGTGATCTACAAGTTCTTCGACGACCAGGGCAACTACCTCGCCGCGATGCTGACCTACTACGCGTTCGTCGCGATCTTCCCGTTGATGCTGCTCGGCACCTCGATCCTGGGCTTCGTGCTCGGGGCCAAGCCGGAGTGGCAGGAGGACATCCTCAACTCCGCGCTCAGCCAGTTCCCGATCATCGGCGACCAGCTCGGACGCCCGGAGGGGCTGCAGGGCTCGGCCGCCGGTGTCGCCTTCGGTGCGGTCGCCGCGCTCTACGGATCGCTGGGCCTGGCGCAGTCGCTGCAGAACGCCATGCACGTCGCCTGGTCGGTGCCGCGCAACTCCCGTCCCAACCCGTTCTACGCGCGGCTGAAGAGCCTGGTCCTGCTGCTCACCGCGGGTGCCGCAATGCTCTCGGTCACGATCGTGTCGACCATCGCCAGCACGACCGGCGCCTTCTTCGAGGTCGGCGTGAAGTGGCTGCTCCCGTTGGTGACCGTGCTGATCGTTGGGACGATGCTGACGATCCTGTTCCGCTTCGCCGCCGCGGGTCAGCACAGCTTCCGACGGGCCGCGCCCGGCGGGTTCACGCTCGCGCTGATGTGGCAGCTGCTCCAGTTCCTCGGGGTGCTCTACGTCAACAACGTGCTGGTCGACACGACCTCCATGACCAAGACCTTCGGGCTGGTCCTCGGACTGATCGGCTTCCTCTTCATCGGCTCGGTGATGGCCGTGCTGGCGATGGAGATCAACGTCGTGATCGCGCGCCGGCTCTTCCCCCGTGCGTTGCTCACGCCCTTCACCGATGCCGTCGACCTGACCCCTGCCGACCGGCGGGCCTACGCGTCGTACGCCCGGATGCAGCGGCACAAGGGCTTCGAGCGCGTCGAGGTCAGCTGGGACGAGCGGGAGTGACCTCCTACCTCACCCTCGCCCGCGACTCCTCCGGCGAGGTCGAGGTGAAGGGCTCGCGGTTCCTGTGCACGCTGCAGCGCGTGCCGACGGAGCCTGCTGCGCGAGCGCTGGTGGCCGCACTTCGCAGGGAGCACTGGGACGCGCGGCACCACTGCTCGGCGTTCGTGATCGGCCCGGACGGCGCCCTGCAGAGGTCGTCCGACGACGGTGAGCCCGCAGGCACTGCCGGGGCGCCGATGCTCGAGGTCCTCCGCGGTGCCGGCGTCTCCGACGTCGCGGCCGTCGTCTCGCGCTGGTTCGGCGGCACCCTGCTCGGCGCGGGCGGTCTCGTGCGCGCGTACAGCGACGCCGTGCGCGTCGCCCTCGACTCCGCCGGCACGTTGCGCCGCGACCTCGTGACCGAGTTCGAGATCCAGCTCGACCACGGCTCCGCCGGACGGGTGGAGAGCGAACTGCGCACGCGTGGCCTCGTCGTCCTCGATGCGGCGTACGGCGCAAGCGTGACGCTGCTCGTCGGGTCGACGACACCCGACGCCGTCGGGCCACTGGTCGCCGAGGTGACCGGTGGTGCGGCCACGCCCGAGCAGGTCGGCGAGCGCTGGGTGGACGCCGGCTGAACCCGGACCGGGAATGATCTTGCGCTGTATGCGTTGTAACGGTGTAATCATGTAACGCAGAATGTAAGGAGAACATAATGAACACCCCAGACAACAGTTCTGACGACACCCAGGCCCGCGGCGAGCGTCGCGGTCGAGGCCGTGGCGAGGGCCGCGGACCCGGCGGCCGAGGCGGCCCGCGCGGCCACGGCGGCCCCCGAGGCCGCGGAGGCTGGCAGGTCGCCGACCTGCCCAGCGCCGATGACGCCGTCGACTGGTTCGCCGGTCGACTGCCCTCCGAGTGGTTCACGTCCGTCGACGTGACCACCGACCGCGAGGAGATCCTCGTGATCGGCACCCTGGCGGACGAGTCCGCCAACGCCGCCGAGGCCGAGGGGCGGATCAGCCGCTTCCGGTCCGACACCCGAGAGCAGCGGATCGAGATCGCACTCGAGGCCGAGGCCCGCTACCAGCGCAAGGTCTCGTGGGGCACCAGCCTCGGCGACACCACCGCGCTGTTCACGCACGTGTCCGCACCGGTGATGACGCGCCTGCGTCAGCCCGAGCGGCAGGTGCTCGACACCCTGGTCGACGCAGGCGTGGCCCGGTCACGCTCTGACGCTCTCGCCTGGTCGGTCCGCCTGGTCGGCGAGCACGCCGACGAATGGCTCGGCCAGCTGCGCGATGCGATGTCCGAGGTCGACAAGCTGCGTGGCGAGGGCCCGACCCTCTGATCGCACCCCACACTGGCCCGTCACTCTCATGAGTGGCGGGCCAGTCCCATGTCTAGGCTCGGCCCATGTTCTGGATGAGTGCCTTCATCGACGTACCAGCGCCTGCCTTCGAGACCTCGGTGCCCTTCTGGTCGGCGATCAGCGGATACGAGCCGTCGGCCCTCCGGGGGCCGGACGGGGAGTTCCTGACCCTCGTGCCGCCCGCCGGCGACGACCACCTGCGGATGCAACGCGTGGGCGACCCGTCGCCGCGGATCCATCTCGACGTGCACGTCCCCGATCCACGAGCCGCCGCCGACCTTGCGCTGGAGATCGGCGCGACCGAGGTCCTCGATCACGGCTACGTCGTCATGAGGTCACCCGGTGGCCTGACCTTCTGCCTCGTGTCCCGTCCCGCCGCCGTTGCCGCGCCGCCCGCGCGGTGGCAGGACGGCTCGCGCAGCATCGTCGACCAGGTGTGCCTCGACATCCCGCGCTCCGGCTTCGACGCCGAAGCCGCGTTCTGGCAGGCCCTGCTGGGGTGGCCGCACGCGGGTTCGTCGTACGCCGAGTTCGAGCGGCTCGTGCGTCCCGACGACCAGGCGTTGAGGATCCTGCTCCAGCGCGTCGGCGACGACGGCCCGGTCCGCGCGCACCTCGACCTCGCCTGCTCGTCGCGCGAGCGCGAGCTGCTGCGCCACGTCGGGCTGGGGGCGAAGGTCGTGACCGACAACGACGCGTGGACCGTGATGGCCGACCCCGCCGGGATGGCCTACTGCTTGACGGACCGCTCGCCCGACTGAGTCACTCCAGCGCTGCGACGTACACCCAGCGACCGGCGCGCTGTTCGAAGACGCTGCGCTCGCGCAGCTGCCCGGGGCCGGCGGGCGAGTCGTAGTGCGCGACGAACTCGACCTCGTCGCCGGTCGCGTCCAGCACCTCGAGGCGGGTCCACGTCAGGCCCGGTTCGGGCGTGAGGTCGTCGGGGCGGGTGCGCGGGTGCCAGGTGCGGAAGACGTAGTCGGTCTCGCCGACGGCGTACGCCGCAAACCGCGAGCGCATCAGCTGTTCGGGCGACGTGGCCGCGGAGGCGCCTCGGTGGAGCGGCCCACAGCAGGCGTCGTACGGCGAACCCGACCCGCAGGGACAGTCGCGAGTGAACACGTGGCGAGCCTAGACGGCTGATGCCGCGCGATTGGCACTAGATTGCGGCCAACCCTCGGGGGCCTGCCGTGAAGTCCCGAGCAAAGGAGAACCACCGTGACCACTCGACTGATTGCCCGCGCTGCCGCTGGAGCGCTGGTGCTGGCCGTGACCTGTGGCCCGGGCGTCGCCACCGCGGCCGCACCCACGGGCACCACGACGACGGTGGTCCTCCAGGCCGCGACGCTCGCCTACGGGGACACCACCAAGGTGACCGTGAGCGTCGACGCGGTGACCAACGGTCCCAAGCCGGCCGGGAAGGTCGAGCTGAAGATCGGGGACAAGATCCTCCTGGCAGACGTCGCCAGCAGCGGGAAGGTGGACTTCGACTGGCCGCTCCTGGGCGCGTCGGCAACGCCGTACGTCGTGACCGCCTCGTTCGTCCCGACCGACGCGGCCGCCTTCAGCACGTCGGCGTCGGTGCCGGTCAATGCCACCGTGACCAAGGACGCGACGACGTCCCAGCCCACCCTGAGCCACAGCCTCAAGCGCAACAAGGTCGTGGCGAAGATCGCCGCGACCTCCGCGCACGGCCAGGTCCCGACCGGCAAGGTGAAGTTCGTCCTGCGACGCAACGGCATCAAGGTCGGATCCTCGGTCGTGGGCCTCAGCGCGACCGGCGGCGCCAAGGCCAAGTTCGGCAACGTCCCCGACTCGGGCACCTACAAGGTGATCGCGAAATACCTCGGCAGCACCAACTTCGCGGCCTCCAAGGGGACGGTCACCGCCGCGTCGTAAAGGGGATGAGCGGTGGGGCGCAGGCCGTTAGCCTCGCCGTCATGTCCGACAACGAACTTCACAGCCCGCCCACGAACGGCTCCGAGATCGTCCAGCTGCGCGCGTGGCTCGACTTCCACCGCGCCACGCTGCGCGGCAAGTGCACCGGCCTCACCCAGGAGCAGCTGGCGCAGACGCTCGGGCCGAGCACGCTGTCGCTCGGCGGCCTCCTCAAGCACATGGCGCTGGTGGAGGACAACTGGTTCTCGGTGGTGCTGCTCGGCCGCCCCGACGCCGAGCCGTGGCTGGGCGTGGACTGGGAGG
Organism: Nocardioides sp.; assembly: GCA_039914485.1. Lineage (GTDB taxonomy): Bacteria > Actinomycetota > Actinomycetes > Propionibacteriales > Nocardioidaceae > Nocardioides. The sequence goes on along the minus strand of JBDSPC010000436.1, from coordinate 14 downwards.
GCGACCCCGACTGG
>JBDSPC010000343.1:0-12173 GCA_039914485.1 Nocardioides sp. | reverse complement strand
TGGATCGAGTCGCGGTCACCGGTCAGGATCAGCACCTCCATCCCCTCGGCCACGGCCTGCGTGGTGAGGGTGGCGATGATGTCGTCGGCCTCGTAGCCCTCGAGCTCGAGGTGGGCGATGTGCAGGGCGTCGAGCATTCGCCGGATCAGCGGGAGCTGGCTGCTGAACTCCCCCGGCGTCTTGTTGCGCTTGGCCTTGTACTCCGGGTATTCCTCGAGCCGGAAGGTCTGGCGCGACTTGTCGAACGCCACGCAGACGTGCGTGGGGAGCTCGTCTCGCAGCACGTTGACGAGCATCGAGGTGAAGCCGTAGACGGCGTTGGTGTGCTGCCCCGTGGCCGTGGAGAAGTTCTCCACGGGCAGCGCGAAGAAGGCGCGATAGGCCAGCGAGTGACCGTCGAGCAGCAGCAGGCGGGCGGAGGGTGCACTCGTCTCGGACACGACGCGACTCTATCGGCCAGCACCGACACCGCGGACCCGACGGGGGTCGGCAACAATGGCTTCATGAGCGAGCTGCGAATCCCCCCGATCGACATGAGCATCGACGAGTTCATCGCGCAGATGCCCCAGGGCAACGGCGCACTCAACGAGAAGATGGGCGTGGTCATCACCGAGATCTCGCCGGAGCGCATCGTGGCCACCATGCCGGTGGAGGGCAACACCCAGCCCTACGGCCTCCTGCACGGTGGAGCTTCCGTCGTGCTCGCCGAGACCATCGGCTCCATCGGCTCCGCGATCCACGCGTTCCCCGACAAGATCGCCGTCGGCGTCGACATCAACGCCACCCATCACCGGGCGGCGACGTCGGGCACTGTCACCGGCACGGCCACCCCGATCCACCTGGGTCGGAGCATGGCGGCCTTCGAGGTGGTCATCACCAACGAGCAGGGTAAGCGCGTGTGCACCTCGCGCATCACCTGCGCGTTGCTCGACCAGCCCCAGGGCTGAGCGCCCCTAGCTGGCGACGTGCTCGCGACCGAGCCGACGAGCGGCCAGGACCTTGTCGATCTGCCGGGAGCCGCGGCTGCGGGTCGTCGAGCGCCGAGCCGACAGCTTCGCGCGTACGGCGGAAGTGCTCGCGGCACGCAAGATGGCCTGCGGAGTGAGCGAGAGCCGGGCCATGAACCGGTTGGCGTCACGCGAGTTGGCCATGGCAGCGGTCGCCACAGTGCCGATCCCCTGCGTCTCGGCGAACCGGACTGCGGCATCCATCAACGCCGTACCGACTCCGCGGCGGCGGAACTCGGGCAGTACGTGCGGGGACACCGCCAGGATGGCGGGCTCGAGGTTGAGCGGGGTCAGCGTGGTGGCCTCGAGGAAGACCGCGCCGGCGACCCGACCGTCCACCTCGGCAACGGCGATGCAGCGATCCTCGTTGTCGGCGCAGCCGGCGATGACGCTGGCGACGTCGGCCTCCTGCTCGGCAGCCGTGCCGCGACGCAGGATGTCGGACCACAGCTCACGCAGCACCGGTGCGTCCGCGGAGATGGCCGCGCGCACCTGCACCGAAGTCCTGCTCATGCTTGTTCTCCCAAGGATCAGCCCCGTGCTACTGCTTCCCCCGTGCCGGGAGGGTTCCCGGCGGTTGTGCGTTGACCTTACGCCCGGTGGCTCGGCGATGTCCGCCGAGCCCCGGAATTGTCGCTAGGCGACGCCGAGATAGGCCTCACGGACGCTCGGGTCGTCGAGCAGCTGGACACCGGTGCCGGTCTTGACGATCTTGCCGGTCTCCAGGACGTAGGCGCGGTCAGCTCGCGAGAGTGCCTGCTTCGCGTTCTGCTCCACGACCAGGATCGTGGTGCCCTGCTCGGCGATCTCGCTGATGATGTTGAAGATCTGCTGGATCAGCATCGGCGCCAACCCCATCGACGGCTCGTCGAGGAGCAGCAGCTTGGGCCGCGACATCAGCGAGCGACCGATGGCCAGCATCTGCTGCTCACCACCGGACATCGTGCCGCCGACCTGCTTGCGACGCTCCTTGAGGCGTGGGAAGAGACCGAAGACGCGGTCGAAGTCCTCGGCGATCGCGGCCTTGTCCCGGCGGGTGTAGGCACCCATGTCGAGGTTCTCGGTCACCGTCATGCCGGGGAAGACCCCGCGACCCTCGGGCGTCAGGCACAGACCCTTGCGCATGCGCTGGTCGGCGCGGAGCTTGGTGACGTCCTCGCCGTTGAACGTGATCTTGCCCGAGGTCAGGCCACGCACTCCGGAGATGGCGCGCATCGTCGAGGTCTTGCCGGCACCGTTGGCACCGATCAGGGCGATGACCTCGCCCTCGGCGACATCGAGGCTGATGCCATGCAGCGCCTCGATCTTTCCGTAGTTGAGGACGACATCCTCAAGCTTGAGCAGCATCGTCCGGCTCTCCTAGGTAGGCAGCAATGACCTTGGGGTTGCGGGCGACCTCTTCGGGCAACCCTTCGGCGATCTTCTGGCCGAACTCCAGCACGACCAGCCGGTCGGTGACACCCATGACGAGCTTCATGTCGTGCTCGATGAGCAGCACGGTGAGCCCGCTGTCACGGATGCGCCGGATGAGGTTCATCAGGTCGGCCTTCTCGGCCGGGTTGAAGCCGGCCGCCGGCTCGTCCAGGCAGAGCAGCTTCGGCTCGGTCGCCAGGGCACGCGCGATCTCGAGACGACGCTGATAGCCGTACGGCAGGTTGCGGGCCAGCTCGTGAGCGCGGTCCGCGATCCCGACGAAGCGCAGCATCTCCATCGCCTTCTTGCGACCGGCCCGCTCCTCGAGCGTGTGCCGGCTGATGCCGAAGGTCTTGGCCATCGTGCGGGCGAACCCGTTGTCCGGGAGCTCGTGCTCCTTGGGCCGCACGCGGTACAGGCGGAACAGGGCCCCGAGGACGCTGGTCTTGTGCCGCGCGTCCGCCCCGACCATGACGTTCTCCATGGCGGTCATCTCGGGGAACAACCGGATGTTCTGGAAGGTCCGGGCGATGCCGAGGGCATTGATCTTGTGCGGCTTGATGCCACTGACCTTGGTGCCGTCGAAGCGGATCTCGCCCGAGGTCGGGGTGTAGACGCCGGTCATGACGTTGAAGCAGGTCGTCTTGCCGGCACCGTTGGGACCGATCAGGCCGAGGATCTCGCCCTTCTTGATCTCGAACTTGACCTCGTTGAGGGCGACGACACCGCCGAAGCGGAGCGTGACGTTGTCGACGACGAGCAGTGCGTCGCCGCTGCCGGCCTTGTGGGTGCCGGTCTCCATGGTCTGCTCAGACATCGGCAGCCGCCTCCTCTGCCTCGTGCTTGCGGTCTTCGAACTCTCGAGCACGTCTGCGGCTCGGGACCAGGCCCTGCGGGCGGAGCACCATCACGGCCACCATCGCCACACCGAAGGCGAACGGGCGCCAGTCCTGGAACTCGCGGAAGCGCTCGGGCAGGTAGGTGATCAGGAAGGCTCCGAGCATCACGCCGACCATGTTGCCGGACCCGCCGATGACCACCATGGCCACGAAGAGGAACGACAGGTTCAGTGCGAAGCCCGTCGGTTCGACGTACGACTGCTTGCTCGCGAAGAGCAGGCCGGCGATCGCGCCCAGGGTCGCGCCGATGGCGAAGGCCCAGAGCTTGAACTTGAAGGCGTTGACGCCCATGACGGCGGCCGCGTCCTCGTCCTCACGGATGGCGAGCCAGCCACGACCCACGCGGCTGTTCTCCAGGCGGCGGGTGAGGAAGATCAACAGGATCAGCACGCAGAGAGCGAGCCAGTACCAGTGCGCCGACTCGATGCTGGAGAAGAAGCCCTCACTCGGCTCCGGCGGACGCGGAACGCTGGTGATGCCCTTGGGCCCCAGGGTCACGCCGTCGAGGTTGCGCGACAGGATGCGGATGATCTCGCCGAAGCCCATGGTCACGATGGCGAGGTAGTCACCACGCAGCCGCAGGGTCGGCGCACCGAGGGTGACGCCGGCCGCCAGCGCGATGCCGAGCGCGATCGGGATGCAGGCGACGAACGGCACCGCCCAGCCCTCGCCGAGATCGAACCGCTCGGCGATCTTCTGGGTGATCGGTGAGGACGGGGATCCGAAGATCGCCACCGAGTAGGCGCCCAGGGCGTAGAACCCGATGTAGCCGAGGTCGAGGAGACCGGCGAGGCCGATCACGACGTTCAGCCCGATCGCCACGATCATGTAGATCACGACCACGAACAGCACGCCGCCCCAGTCCGAACCACCCGAGGTGAGGTCGGTACGGACGTAGGCGAACGGGAGGATGTTCAGGTTGGGCAGGTAGAACGCGAAAGCCACCAGGAGCAGGACGATGGGCAGCTTCGCCCACGTCGGCAGGTTGGCGAACCGGTCCGCGATGCCGAGGCTCGGCAGGCCCATGAAGCCGGCCTTGCGTCCCTCGTCGGCGGGCTCGGCGACGACGTCGGTGGCGGGTTCCTTCATGTCACTCATGCGCGTGCCTTTCCGAGCGATTCACCCAAGAGGCCGGTGGGCCGGAACATCAGCACCAGGACCAGGACGATGAACGCGGTCACGTCGGCCCAGCTCGAGTTGAACAGGGTCGAGGCGTACACCTCGACGATACCCAGCAGCAGGCCTCCGACGAGAGCACCACGGAGGTTGCCGATGCCGCCGAGAACGGCGGCGGTGAACGCCTTGATGCCGATGAAGAACCCGATGTCGAACTTGGTGATGTCGAACTGGATCGTGTGCAGCAGTGCCGCGACACCGGCCATCGCTCCACCGAGGAGGAAGACCAGCATGATCACGCGGTCCTGGTTGACACCCATCAGGGCGGCGGTGTCGGGGTCCTGCGCCACGGCGCGGACGCCGCGACCCAGGCGGCTCTTGTTCACGAACATGTCCAGGGCGACCATCATCACGATGGCACCCACGATCACGAAGACCTGGACGTTGGTGATCCGCACGTCGCCGATGGTGAGCAGCGTGGTGGTCTGGATCGGCGAGGGGATGCCGACCGGCGCCCGACCGAAGGGCGGGCCGAAGAAGACCCGCAGCACGTGGCCGAAGATCTCGACCAGCACCAGCGAGCAGCCGATCGCGGTGATCAGGAAGATGAGGGGCGGCGCGTTCTTCTTGCGCAGCGGTTTGTAGGCGATCCGCTCCACCGCCAGGGCGACCCCGGCAGCCGCGGCCGCGGCCGCGATCAGGGCCAGCAGGCTGGCCAGGATGACCATGCCCATGCCGGAGTCGGAGTCGGCACCGAGGACGGTGTAGACGCCGAGCACGGTCCATGTGCCGACCATGAAGACTTCGGAGTGCGCGAAGTTTATGAGGCGCAGCACGCCGTAGACCATCGTGTAGCCGAGGGCGACCAGGGCGTAGATCGAGCCTCTGGTCAGTCCGTCCAGGGTGTGTGTGCCCAGACCGTCGATCAACGAGTTGAAATCCATGTACCTCTCCAAGCGGGGGCGTGCGACGACTTGAGAGTCGGGCCAACCAGAGGGGCGATCAGGCTAACGCCTGACCGCCCCCGCTGGTCAATGAGTTGTCGCGTCAGCCCAGCGAGATCTCCTGGTCGGGGACGAGCGTGCCGTCCACGACCTTGTAGGCCCAGATGACGACGTTCTCGACGGCAACGTCACCGTTCTCGTCGAACGCCAGCTTCTTGGTCAGGCCCTGCGCGTCGTAGCCGTCCACGAACGCCTCGACCTCTTCGCGGGTGCGAGCACCGTCGTCGAAGGCGTCCAGGAAGATCTTCATGGCGTCGTAGCCCTCAGCCGCGTAGGCGCCGGGAGCGGCGCCCGTCTCGGCCTCGAAGTCGGCCGCGAACGAGCCCTTCTCGATCGGGACACACGGGCACGTGATGATCGCGCCCTCGCCGGCCTCGCCCGCTGCCTTGCCGAAGTCGGCGCCGTACAGGCCGTCACCACCGATGAAGGGAACGTCGATGCCCGCGTCGCGGAGCTGCTTGAGCAGCGGCGCGGCCTCGGCGATGTAGCCGCCGTAGAAGATCGCGTCAGGCTCGGCCTGGTTGATCTTGGAGACGGTCGGGGAGAAGTCGGTCTGCGCGACCTGGGTCTTGTCGCTGTCCGCGACGAGGTCACCGAGCTCCGAGGTGACCTTGGCGGCCAGCGGCTCGCCGTAGGCGTCGGAGTTGTCGATGACGAAGACCTTCTTGGCACCGATGACGTCGCTGAGGTACTTCGCGATGGCCGCACCCTGGATGTCGTCGTAGCCGACCACGCGGTGGAAGACCGGCGACGGCTCTTCCTGCGTGAGGTCGGTGGCCGTGGCGGACTGGCTGATCATGGTCAGACCGGCGTCGCCGTAGATCGCCTTGGTCGCGCGGGTCTCACCGGAGAACGCACCACCCATGACGCCGAGGAAGGAGTCGTCGGTCGCCATCTTGGTCGCGACCGGGGTGGCCTTCGCGGGGTCACCCTCGGTGTCGAACTCGACGAGCTCGATGTTGCAGTCCTCGTTGTCCCACTGCGAGAGCGCGAGCTTCGCGCCGTCGACAGAAGGAAGCACGATGCTGGCGTTGGCGCCCGAGAGGGCACCCATCACGCCGATCTTGCCTTCGCATGCGCCGTCTTCCGACGCGCTGCCCCCGGTGTCCGTGGTGCCACACGCGGCAGCGGTGACGGTCAGGGCCAGTGCCGCCAAGGCACCCAGCCCGGCTCGAGTGTTACGCCTCAAGGTTTTACCTCTCGTCAGGTCCGCGGCTCGACTACCGGGGACGCAGAGTTCATGGAGGAAGCACCGACCGGCGCCCGAGCCTGCCACGCCCCTCCGGTGCGGAAACGTACACCTCCCGAGACGTGACGCACAGCACCTTGGGCAACACGCCCCCAAACGGGACTAATCCGTTACCGAAACCTCACCCGGCACTCGTCACTCCGGGGCCGTGTTCGACAACTCCTTCGGCCACCTGCCGCATGGACAGGCGAAGATCCATGGCGGTCTTCTGGATCCACCGGAAGGCTTCCGGTTCGCTCAGCCCGAGTTGTGCCTGCAGGACGCTCTTGGCACGCTCGACCGCCTTGCGTGTGGCCAGCGACTCCTGGAGGTCGGCGACCTCGCGCTCGAGCACCGTCACTTCGTCGAACCGGCTGACCGCCATCTCGATCGCGGGCACGAGGTCGGTGCGCGTGAACGGCTTGACGAGATAGGCCATCGCGCCGGCGTCGCGGGCCCGCTCCACCAGCTCGCGCTGGGAGAAGGCCGTGAGGATCACCACCGGTGCGATCCGCTCGCCCGCGATCTGCTCCGCGGCGGAGATCCCGTCCAGGATCGGCATCTTCACGTCGAGGATCACCAGGTCGGGCCGCAGCTCCTGCGCGAGCTCGATCGCCTTCTGGCCGTCCCCGGCCTGGCCGACGACGTCGTAGCCCTCCTCGGCCAGCATCTCGGCGAGATCCATCCGGATCAGCGCCTCATCCTCGGCAATCACGACGCGGCGGGGTGCGGGCGGGCTCACGGTGGCGGGGTCGGTCACGGGGGCAAGGCTAGTCGGGTACGGTTTCCACGCGTTTGGCCCCGGTAGCCCAACGGCAGAGGCGATGGTCTCAAACACCATTCAGTGTGAGTTCGAATCTCACCCGGGGCACCACTGAGCGTTGTCGGTGCTCCCTGGCACGGTGATTCGCCTGTACGGGGCCGGCGTCCGATCACGCGCTCTGGAGCTCGTGGTCGAGGGCACGAGCTTGAGCGACGTCAGTCGCGCCACGGGAGTCGCGCGCTCCACGATCCGGGCATGGACACAATCGCCCGGCCTCCTGATCACGGAGTGTCCACGTTGCGAAGGCGCATGGCCTTCCGCGGCAGCGGAGTACGCCGCACTGCTGGGCTTCTATCTCGGAGATGGGTGCATTTCGACGTACAAGCGGTGCACCAGCCTGCGGGTGTCCTGCGACGCCAAATATCCACAGATCATCGCTGATGCCACGCGACTCTTGAGTGCCGCGCATCCCGCAGGCAGGCGGTCGCCGTACTGGATGAGCTGATCGGCCCGAAGGCCTGAACACAGAGGCGCCCGCCCACTCTGGTGGACGGGCGACCCGAAGAGTCACACCACGAGGGAATCAGCCTCTCGGAGCGAAGGTCACAGATTCTCCCACGAATCGCCGCCCTTGTAGACGTTGTTGGGCCATTCCTGACAGTTCCAATTGATGTAGGAATTGGTCCGTCCACGCTGATTGAGCATCGTGGCGCACGTTCCATCCAGCTCACGGATCTTTGACCAATTCGTTGTGAACATGTCAATGACTCCCCACATGCAGTCATAGTCATTGATGATGCCCCCGTTCCACGGGGTCCAGCACTTCATGATGACGCCCGTTGGGTCAGCCGAGGCCTGCGGTGCCGCGCCTGCCACCAGCCCTGCGGTAGCCAGCACGGTCGCGACAAAAGCACCAGCAACTCGATTTCGCATTCCAATTCCCCCGATCATGTGATGGCCCGTCCACCACGTGGGGAAGAGATTATGAGTTGGGATGCGTTCGAGAATCGGTAGTCCTACGTACCCTCGTACGTACAAATACCCCTATATCTGACTCAGCGTGGACGCCGATAGGCCGGCGCGGCACCGTTGATCGCATCGCCCATCCGGTGGATGCGCAGGGCGTTCGTCGAGCCGGGGATCCCGGGCGGGCTGCCGGCGATGATCACGACGAGGTCGCCCTCCTTGACCCGGCCGATGTGGATCAGTGCCTCGTCGACCTGGCGCACCATCTCGTCGGTGTGCTCGACCTCGGCGCCCTGGAAGGTCTCGACGCCCCAGGTGAGCGCGAGCTGCGAGCGGGTCCGCGCCTCGGGCGTGAACGCCAGGATGGGGATCGGCCCGCGGTAGCGCGAGAGCCGCTTGGCGGAGTCGCCACTGACGGTGAAGGCGACGAGGAAGACGGCGCCGACTGCCTCGGCCACCTCGGCGGCGGCCTTGGCGATGATGCCGCCGCGGGTGTGCGGCTGCCAGGTCACGGCGGCCATGTGGCTCAGGCCGTGGTCCTCGGTCGACGCGACGATCCGGGCCATGGTCTGGACCGCGATGATGGGGTACTCCCCCACGCTGGTCTCGCCCGACAGCATCACGGCGTCGGCGCCGTCGAGCACCGCGTTGGCGACGTCGCTGGCCTCGGCGCGTGTGGGCGCCGGCGCGCTGATCATCGACTCGAGCATCTGGGTGGCGACGATGACGGGCTTGGCGTTGCGACGGGCCTTGTCGATGATCCGCTTCTGGTGGATCGGCACGTCCTCGAGCGGGCACTCGACGCCCAGGTCGCCGCGGGCGACCATGAGCCCGTCGAAGGCGTCCACGATCTCGTCGATGTTCTCGATCGCCTGCGGCTTCTCGATCTTGGCGATGATCGGGACGAAGATGCCCTCCTCGCGCATGATCGCGCGCACGTCCTCGGCGTCATCGGCACTGCGCACGAAGCTCAGGGCGATGAAGTCGACGCCGAGGTTGAGCGCCCAGCGCAGGTCGGCGGTGTCCTTCTCGGACAGCGCCGGCACGGACACCGCAACGCCGGGCAGGTTGATGCCCTTGTGGTTGGACACCTTGCCGGCGACGATCACCTCGGTCACGACGTCGGTGCCCTCGACGGCGGTCACCCGCAGGCGCACCTTGCCGTCGTCGATCAGCAACGGGTCGCCGACCTTCACGTCTCCGGGCAGTCCGGCGTACGTCGTCCCGCTCTGGTCCACGTCACCGAGGATGTCGCGGGTGGTGATCGTGAAGGTGGCACCCTTCTTCAACTTCACCGGCCCGTCGGCGAACTGCCCCAGCCGGATCTTCGGACCTTGCAGGTCGGCGAAGATGCCGACCCCGTGGCCCGACTCGTCGCTGGCCTTGCGGACCAGGTGATAGGCCCTCTCGTGGTCGGCGTACTCACCGTGGCTCATGTTCAGCCGGGCAACGTCCATCCCGGCATCGACGAGCTCGCGGATCGCCTCCGGACTGGAGACCGCAGGACCGAGGGTGCAGACAATCTTCGCTCTTCGCACCACTCGACCCTAGCGGATCTTTGATCGATCCAAAGGACCGGTCCGTGAACGTCAGACGACGAGCGGCCGGTCCGTCGGCTTGATCGGCACCGGCAGCGTCGAGGAACCCGTGAGGTAGGTGTCCACCGCGGCCGCGGCGGCGCGACCCTCGGCGATCGCCCACACGATCAGCGACTGGCCGCGGCCCACGTCGCCGGCCACGTAGACACCCTCGACGCTCGAGGCGTACGCCGCATCGCGCACGACATTGCCACGCTGGTCGAGCTCCACGCCGAGCTGCTCGATGAGGCCGGGCTTCTCCGGGCCGACGAAGCCCATGGCGAACAGCACCAACTGGGCCGGGATCTCGCGCTCCGTGCCCTCGATGGGCTGGAACTTCGCGTCGACCTCGATCAGGCGCAGACCGGACACGTGGCCGGCGTCGTCGCCGAGGAACTCCTGGGTGGAGATCGCGTAGACGCGGTCACCACCCTCCTCGTGGGCGGACGAGACGCGGAACGTCATCGGGTAGCTCGGCCAGGGCTGGCCGGCCGGGCGGGTCTCCGGCGGCTGCGCCATGATCTCGAGCTGGGTGATCGAGCGGGCGCCCTGGCGCGTCGACGTGCCGAGGCAGTCGGCCCCGGTGTCGCCGCCACCGATGATGACGACGTCCTTGCCGGTGGCCAGGATCTGGCCCTCGACCTCCTCGCCGAGTGCGACGCGGTTGGCCTGGGGCAGGAACTCCATGGCCTGGTGGATGCCGGCGAGCTCGCGCCCGGGCACCGGCAGGTCGCGCGCCTCGGTGGCGCCCATCGCGAGCACGACCGCGTCGTAGCGGTCGACCAGCTGCGGGCCGGTGAGCTCGGCGCCGACGTCGACACCGGCACGGAAGACCGTGCCCTCGCGCTTCATCTGGTCGAGGCGACGGTCGAGGTGCTTCTTCTCCATCTTGAACTCGGGGATGCCGTAGCGCATCAGCCCGCCGATCTTGTCGGCGCGCTCGTAGACGGCGACGGTGTGACCGGCGCGGGTGAGCTGCTGCGCGGCGGCCAGGCCGGCCGGGCCCGAGCCGATCACGGCGACGGTCTTGCCCGAGAGCCACTCCGGCGGCTGGGGTCGGACGTAGCCGGACTCCCACGCCTTGTCGATGATCGAGACCTCGACGTTCTTGATCGTGACCGGGTCCTGGTTGATGCCCAGCACACAGGCGGTCTCACAGGGCGCCGGGCACAGCCGGCCGGTGAACTCCGGGAAGTTGTTGGTCGCGTGCAACCGCTCGATCGCACCCTCCCAGTCGTCGCGCCAGACCAGGTCGTTCCACTCGGGAATGATGTTGCCGAGCGGGCAGCCCTGGTGGCAGAACGGGATGCCGCAGTCCATGCAACGCCCGGCCTGCGGCGTGATGATCGGCAGCAGCGCGCGACCGATCCCGTCCGGGTAGACCTCGTTCCAGTCGCCCACGCGCTCTTCCACGGGACGACGGGTCGCCAGTGCGCGGCCTTCCTTCAGAAAGCCTTTCGGGTCAGCCATGGAGGACCTCCATAATTCGTGCGTTGGCCTCGTCCTCGGTCAGGCCCTCGTCGAGGGCCTCCGCCCGAGCGTCCATGACGCGCTTGTAGTCGCGGGGCATCACCTCGGTGAAGCGGCCCAGCGCGGTGTCCCAGTCGGCCAGCAGTGCGGCGGCGACCGTCGATCCGGTCTCCTCGCCGTGCTCGGTGACCAGGGACTTGAGCTGTTCGGCCGCGTCGCCGGTGACGGGTCCGAGAGCGACGAGCTCCGGGTTGACCCGGCCCTCGTCGAGGTCGAGCACGAAGGCGTAGCCGCCCGACATACCGGCCGCGAAGTTGCGCCCGGTCTGCCCGAGCACCACCACCACTCCCCCGGTCATGTACTCGCAGCCGTGGTCGCCCACACCCTCGACGACCGTCGTGGCGCCGGAGTTGCGGACGCAGAAGCGCTCGCCGGCCTTGCCGCGCAGGAAGATCTGGCCCGACGTTGCGCCGTACGCGATCGTGTTCCCGGCGATGACCTGCTCGCTCGCGTCGAAGGTCGCGCTGCGGTCGGGGCGTACGACGATGCGTCCGCCCGACAGGCCCTTGCCGACGTAGTCGTTGGCGTCGCCCTCGAGGCGCAGCGTGACACCACGCGGCACGAAAGCGCCGAACGACTGCCCGGCCGAGCCGATGAAGGTGATGTCGATCGTGCCGTCGGGCAGGCCCTCGCCGCGGTAGCGCTTGGTCACCTCGTGGCCGAGCATGGT
>JBDSPC010000336.1:0-2849 GCA_039914485.1 Nocardioides sp. | reverse complement strand
GGGTGATCCGTGCCCACCATGACCTTGTCGGCACCGAACCGGTGCACGAGGAGCCGCAGGTGCTCGGGATCGAGCACCAGCGTGTCGACCCACAACGAACGCATGCGCTCGTCTGCCGCCTCGACCGGACCGATGCCCCAGACGCCGTGGGCCATGCGCAGGCGGGGGTAGAGCCAGCCGAACGAGCCGCAGCCGTGGGCCAACCCGATCCGCAACCGCGGGAACTGCTCGAGCACTCCGCCGAACACCAGGCTCGTCGCTGCGATCGCCGTGTCGGTCAGCATGCCCATGCCGAAGTCGTAGGGCTGGCCGGTGCGTCGAACGGCCCCACCGCCGCCGTCGACCGGGTGGATGAAGACGGCCGCGTCCAGCCGTTCGGCAGCCTCCCAGAACGGTGTCAGCGACGGGTCGTCGAGCTCGGTACCGTCGATCGTGGTGCCGATCTGCACGCCGCGCAGACTCAGTTCGCCGATTGCCCGCTCGAGCTCCGTGACAGCGAGATCGGGGTCCTGCAGCGGCAAGGTCGCCAGACCCACCAGTCGACCTCCCGATGCGTCCACGTCGGCGGCCAGCGCGTCGTTGACGGCGGCCGAATACTCGTGCGCAGCCCCCGCGGAGGCGCCGTACGTCAGCATCACCGGCACTGGCGAGATGACCTGCAGCCGCACTCCGGCGGCGTCCAGTGCCTGCAGTCGGTGCTCGACGTCCCACAGCTGCGAGGTGACGGGCCGGAACATCCGATCACCGATCATGATGCGCCCGGATCGATCGTCGTCGACGACGAGACGTGGCAGCACCTCACCGGAGGTGGGAGTGAACGCGTCCAACGAGGATGGGAAGTGGTGGGCGTGCGCATCGACGACCGCCGGCCGCGCGACGCTCTGGTCCGGCTGACTCATGGGCGGTGTCCTTGCGCTCGGTGCGGCGAGGTCGCCGTCAACTGACCGTAGGGAGCCACGACACGGCGAGACGAGATGGCGTTCCGAGGAGCAGAACCGAAACCAGTGGCCCGTGCCGGCCGTCGCGGTATCGTGTATGACGGTCGTCACTAGGAACACCGGCAGCGACAGCACAGACAGAGGTGAGATCAGTGACGGACGCGGAACCGGCTGGCGTCGCCAAGGAGTCGCCCTCGATCCTGACCAAGGCCTTCGACGTGCTCAACTCGTTCAACCAGAACGAGCGGGTCATGACGCTGAGCCAGCTGGCGCGTGCCTCGGGTCTGCCGAAGTCGACCGTCCATCGGCTGCTCGCGCGCCTGGTCGAGCTCGGGGCCCTCGAGCACCACCGCTCCGGCTACAAGCTCGGTCTCGGGCTGCTACAGCTGGGCGCGACGACCCCGGCGGCCAAGATGCGTGACCAGGCGATCCCCTACCTCGTGGCGCTGCAGCGCTGGACCCGCCAGACCGTCACCTTCGCGGTGCTGCGCGAGTTCGATGTCGTCTACCTCGAGAAGCTGGCACCGGCCAACTCCCCGTCGACGCTCGCGACCATCGGCGCCCGGCTGCCCGCCAACTGCACCTCGATCGGCAAGGCACTGCTGGCCTACGAGGACCTCGACGACCTGGCCGCCTTCCTCCCCCTGCGGCTCCCCCAGATGACGCCGCACTCGATCACCAACGCCGATGACTTCGTCGAGCACCTGCGCATCGTCCGCAAGGAGGGCATCGCGCGCGAGCACGACGAAGCACAGATCGGCCTCGACGGGGTCGCGGCCCCTGTCGTTGTCAACGGCTTCGCGGTCGGCGCAATCGCCATCACCCACGGACCGACCGCACCGGCCAGCGGACGGGTCGACGCAGTGCTGCGCGACACCACTGCCCAGCTGTCGGCGCATCTGCACTCCTACGTCGTCGCCGCCCCCGAGCGCGAGCGGCTCGTGCCCCGCACGATCTCCGATCCGCCGCCCTGGGGCTGAGGCGTCGCGGACCTCGACGCCACGGGGCGGCTGCCGCATGTGCGGCAGCCGCCCCGTGGCGGTGGTCGCCGGTCCGGCTGTCTGCCGCGTCAGCGGTAGATGGCGAAGGTCTTGTTGGAGTTGAGCACCTCGGTCTCGACGAACTCGCTCCAGTCGAGCGTGAGGCCCAGCTCCTTGACGGCACCCAGCAGGCAGAACCAGTTGAGCATCTCGTGCTGACCCGCGTCGACGATGTCGCGCACCGTCTTGGAGGTCCAGTCGTCGAAGTCGCCGGCGACCATCGAGTCGTAGAGAGCGCGGTCGGCCGCGGTGTCCGGACGCAGGTGCCAGTCCTTGTCATTCAGGAAGGCGTGCGACCAGCTGGCCGAGGCGATCAGGGCGACCCTCTTGTCGCTGTCGCGCAGAGACTTGGCCACGGCCTGACCGAACTCGAAGCACCGCTTGGGCGACGGTCCGGGCGGATCGAGATCCTCGCCCTTGAGGATCTCGGAGAACGGTGCGATCCCACCGCGGCGCGCGATGACGTGCTCGCCGTAGCAGTTCACCGCCATCGGAATGATGGGGTACGGGAACCTGCGACCCACGTTCTCGAAGTCCAAGAAGATCTGCGTGTTCGCGAATGCATGCGGGAAGTGGTGGATGTCGGGCCGCGGCTCGTATGAGTACGCCACGTCGACACCGTAGGTCAGAACGTCCTTGGCAACCTTCTTGGCGAAAGCCTGGTCACCCCGCATGACGAATCGCTGACCGTCGGGCAGGTCCCAGGCATTGGGCAGGCTCATGACCTCGAGGACGGCGAACGGATCGATCTCGGTGTCGGGGTAGGCCAGGATGCAGAACGACGGGATGACCTCCTCGCGGAAGTTCTCGTACTGGTCGTCACCCCACACGATGACGACGTCGGGCTTGAACTCGTCGAGCGCCTCGCGGC
>JBDSPC010000311.1:0-30449 GCA_039914485.1 Nocardioides sp. | reverse complement strand
GCGTGTAACGCCAGCCGGCATGTGTCTTGAGCTGGTGGTGATGGCGGCAGAGCGGGGCGATGTTGCAGTCGCACGATGCGCCACCACTGGTCGGGTCGTCGTGGTTGAAGGCGACGATGTGGTCGTGTGAGGTCACGGACCTTCCGTGAGCAGCGGCAGCTCCCGCGCACTCACGAACGAGCGCGACGTCTCGTCGATCGGGTCGGTGAACGCCAGCTCGCTCGCGAGCAGCTGGAGCGGGCGGGAGAAGTCGTCGATGTCGGTCTCGCGGACGACCGGGTAGAGCGGGTCACCCTCGATCGGGATGCCGAGACCGTTGAGGTGCAGCCGCAGCTGGTGCGTGCGGCCGGTCCGGGGGGTCAGGCGGTACACGGCCAGTCCGTCGCCCACGCGGGACTCGACCTCGATCAGCGTCTCCGCGTTGACCGGAGCTCCCGGCACGACGAAGGCCTGCCACTCGCCACGCGTCTTCTGGATGTGGTTGCGCACGGTCATCGGGAACGAGAGATCCGCACGCCACGGCGCCAGCGCGCGATAGGTCTTCGAGACGGTCCCGTGCTCGAACATCACCTGGTAGGGACCCCGCCACTCCCGCGAGACGGCGAGCAGCAGCAGTCCCGACGTGATCCGGTCGAGGCGGTGCAGGGTCGACAGCTCGGGCAGTCCGAGCGAGTCCCGCAGTCGGACCACCACGCTCTGCGTCACGTGCTGCCCGCGCGGGATGGTGGAGAGGAACGGCGGCTTGTCGACCACGATGATCCGCTCGTCGCGATGGACGATGTCGAGCGACCCGGGCACCGGCTCCTCGAAGCGCAGGTCGCGGTGGAACCACACGAAGGTGTTCGGGAGGTAGGGATCCTCCGCGAGGACCGGGCGGCCGTCGCCGTACACGAAGCGATCGGACGTCAAGAACGCAGCGACGTCGACGTGTGCAGGCAGCTTGTCCCGCAGCCAGGCGGCCATGGTGTCCCACGGCGGCAGGGGCAGTGAGTGCCGATCCGGTGTGCGTACCCAGGCCGCGCTGAGGCCGTGGCGCGCAGGCAGAGGGGAACGAGGGGGCACGGGGCAACCCTGACAGGATGTGGGCGTGACCTACCAACTCAGTCCGGACCACCGCACCACCGCGATCTCGTCGATGATGGCCACCGAGCTCGACGTGCTGGTCGTCGGCGGCGGCATCGTGGGTGCTGGTGCGGCGCTCGACGCCGTGACTCGCGGACTGAGTGTCGGGCTGCTCGAGCAGCGCGACCTCGCGTCGGGGACGAGCTCGCGCAGCTCCAAGCTGGTGCACGGCGGACTGCGCTACCTCGAGATGTTCGACTTCGCGCTGGTCAAGGAGGCGCTCGAGGAGCGCGGCCTGCTGCTCACCCAGCTCGCCCCGCACCTGGTGCGCCCGGTGCCGTTCCTCTACCCGCTCGCCAAGGTGTGGGAGCGGCCCTACGTCGGCGCGGGCGTCGCCCTCTATGACGGTATGGCGATGACGGGCAAGTACGACATGGGCGTGCCCAAGCACAAGCACATCTTCCGCAAGGAGCTCGCCCGGATCGCCCCGGACATCAAGACCGACGAGCTGCACGGCGCGATCCGCTACTACGACTGCCAGGTCGATGACGCCCGCCTGGTGATGACGATCGCCCGCACCGCGGCCAACAACGGCGCCCAGATCGCGACCCGCTGCAAGGTCACGGGCTTCCTGCGCGACGGCGACCGGGTGATCGGTGCGACCGCCCTCGACCTCGAGAACGACGTCGAGTTCGAGGTCCGCGCGAAGGTCGTCATCAACGCCGCCGGTGTGTGGACCGACGAGGTGCAGGCGCTGATCGGCGGTGACGCCACGCTCGATGTCGACGCCAGCAAGGGCATCCACCTCGTCGTGCCGCGCGACCGCATCCGCTCCGACTGCGGCTTCATCACCAAGACCGAGAAGTCGGTGCTCTTCGTCATCCCGTGGGGCGCCTTCTGGATCATCGGCACCACGGACACGCCCTGGGACCTCGACCTCGCGCACCCGTCCGCCAGCAAGACCGACATCGACTACGTCCTCAGGCACGTCAACTCGCTGCTCAAGGACCCGCTCGATCACCGCGACGTCGTCGGTGTCTATGCCGGCCTGCGTCCGCTGCTCAAGCCCATCGCGAAGCGACCCAAGGGCGACGGCGGCGAGACCACCAAGCTCTCGCGCGAGCACACCGTCGCCAACCCGGTGCCGGGCCTCGTGCTGATCGCCGGCGGCAAGCTCACGACCTACCGCGTGATGGCCAGGGACGCGGTCGACCACGCGATCCGCGACTTCGAGTTGGCCCCGCCCAGCATCACCGAGCGGGTGCCACTGCTCGGCGCCTGGGGTTACGAGGCGCGCACCAACCAGCGCGTCGCCCTCTCCCGCGAGTCCGGCATCGAGATCGGCATGATCGACCACCTGTTGGGTCGATACGGCGGTCTCATCGACGAGGTCCTCGAGCTGATCCGCTCCCGGCCGGAGTTGGCCGAGCCCCTCGAGGGCGCGCCCCTCTATCTCGCGGTCGAGGTCGTCTACGCCGTCTCGCACGAAGGTGCGCGACACCTCGATGACGTGCTCACGCGCCGTACCCGCATCTCGATCGAGACCTTCGACCGCGGCATCGCCTGCGCCCGCCCGGCCGCGTTGCTGATGGCCGACGCCCTCGGCTGGGACGACGCCCGGGTCGAGGACGAGATCGACCACTACCTGCGACGCGTCGAGGCCGAGCGGCAGTCGCAGCTCAAGATCACCGACCAGGAGGCCGACGAGGCCCGAGTGCAGGCGCCCGACATCGTCTGAGCGCTGTTTACAAAGATTGTCCTTATGTCGAATGGCGGGACAATGTGACTGACGGGTAGCAAGGGCTCCGATGGCGGCCTAGGCTCGGTCCATGAGCGAGCAGACTCCCGCGTCCGGCCACCTCGTCGACGGCCCGGCGGACCCTGAGCACGACCCCAAGGCGTCCTACGCCCTCGAGCCCGACTACGTCGCGAGCCTCACGAATCGGGTGGTGAGCACGACCGGCAGGACCGTGGCGGTCTCGTCGCCGCTCAACGGACAGCCGCTCGCGAACATCCCGCAGTCGAGCGCGGACGACGTCGCCGAGGCCTTCGCCCGGGCCCGGCGCGCCCAGGCCGCTTGGGCCCGCACCTCGCTCGACGACCGAGCGGCGATGCTGCTGCGCTTCCACGACCTCGTGCTCGACCGTCAGGACGAGATCATCGACCTGATCGTGCTGGAGTCGGGCAAGGCCCGCAAGCACGCCTTCGACGAGCCGCTGCACATCGCGCTGACCGCTCGCTACTACGGTCGTACGGCGCACCAGCACCTCGACTCCGAGCGCAAGATGGGCGTCGTCCCGGGCCTGACGCGGGTCGAGGTCAACCGGGTGCCCAAGGGTGTCGTCGGCATCATCTCGCCCTGGAACTACCCCTTCTCGATGGCGATGTGCGACGGCCTCCCGGCGCTGCTGGCCGGCAACACGGTGGTCACCAAGCCCGACGCCCAGACCATGCTCGCGGCCCTGCTCGGCGCCCAGCTCCTCGCCGAGGCGGGCTTCCCCGAGGGTGTGTGGAACGTCGTGGCCGGCCTCGGTCCCGACGTCGGCCCGCCGATGATCGATCGCTCCGACTACATCTGCTTCACCGGCTCGACGGCCACCGGCAGGATCATCGCGAAGCAGTGCGCGGACCGGCTGATCGGAGCGTCGCTCGAGCTCGGCGGCAAGAACCCGATCCTGATCCTGCGCGACGCGGGCATCGAGAAGGCGGCCGAGGGCGCCGTACGCGCGTCGTTCTCGAACGCCGGACAGCTCTGCATCTCGACAGAGCGGATGTTCGTCGCCGACCAGATCTACGACCGGTTCGTGGAGCGGTTCGTCGCCCGCACCCAGGCGATGTCGCTCGGGGCGTCGATGGAGTGGGGCGTCGACATGGGCAGCCTGATCTCCCAGGCCCAGCTCGACACCGTGGCCGCCCACGTCGACGACGCCGTCGCCAAGGGCGCACGGGTGCTCGCCGGTGGCCGGGCCCGACCCGACCTCGGTCCCTACTTCTACGAGCCGACCATCCTCGAGGGCGTCACGCCCGACATGACCTGCTTCGGCAACGAGACGTTCGGCCCGGTCGTCTCGCTCTACCGCTTCCACGACGAGGCCGACGCGATCGAGCGCGCCAACGCGGGGGACTACGGCCTGAACGCCTCGATCTACACCCAGGACGGCGACCGCGGTCGCGCGATCGCCCGCCAGATCAAGTGCGGGTCGGTCAACATCAACGAGGCGTTCGGAGCGACCATGGCCAGCATCGATGCGCCGATGGGCGGCATGCGCCAGTCCGGCATGGGTCGTCGACAAGGCAGTGAGGGCATCCACCGCTACACCGAGTCGCAGGCCGTCGCGACCCAGCGCGGAGTGCGGTTCTCGCCGATGTTCGGCATGTCCGACGAGGGCTACGCCAAGGTGATGACCGCGCAGCTCAAGATCATGAAGAAGCTGGGCCGTGCATGAGCACCCACTACGACGTCCTGGTCATCGGCTCCGGCTTCGGCGGCTCCGTCGCCGCCCTGCGGCTGATCGAGAAGGGCTACACGGTCGGCGTGCTCGAGGCCGGCGCCCGCTTCAGCGACGAGGACCTGCCGGACAACGGCGGAGACGCGAAGCGCTTCATCTTCCAGCCCCAGCTCGGGATGTACGGCATCCAGCGCATCGACCTGATCAACGACTGCTTCATCCTGGCCGGCGCCGGCGTGGGTGGCGGTTCGCTGGTCTACGCCAACACGCTGTATGAACCCCTCGAGCCGTTCTACCAGGACCCGGCCTGGGCGCACATCACCGACTGGAAGTCCGAGCTGGCGCCCTACTACGACCAGGCGAAGCGGATGCTCGGTGTGACGGAGTACGCCAAGACGACCCCCGCGGACGTGGCCATGAAGAAGGTCGCGGACGAGATGGGGGTCGGCCACACGTTCCACCCTACCCCGGTCGGCGTGTTCTTCGGCGGTCCCGGCCAGCCCGAGGGCGAGACGGTCGCCGATCCGTTCTTCGGCGGCGTCGGTCCCGAGCGGAGCACCTGCATCAACTGCGGCTCGTGCATGACCGGCTGCAAGCACAACGCCAAGAACACGCTGGTGAAGAACTACCTCTACCTCGCGGAGCGCAACGGCGCCGTCGTGCACCCGCTGACGACCGTCACCGACGTGCGCCCCCGTCCGGAGGGTGGCTACGAGGTGACGGCACGCTGGACCAAGGCCAAGCTGTCGCGCAAGAACGCCGTCAAGTCGTTCACCGCCGACCACGTCGTCTTCTCGGCGGCCTCGCTCGGCACCCAGAAGCTCCTGCACCGGCTCAAGGCCGAGGGCTCGCTGCCGGCCGTGTCCGACCGGCTCGGCGTCCTGACCCGCACCAACTCCGAGGCGATCCTCTGGTCCACGGCCAACGACGACGAGGTCGACTGGTCCGAGGGTGTGGCGATCACCTCGAGCTTCCACCCCGACGAGCACACGCACATCGAGCCGGTCCGCTACGGCCCCGGCCGCAACGTCATGCCGTTGATGGCGACGGTGCTGGTCGACGAGGTGGAGGGCGAGAAGCGCTGGAAGACCTGGGGCAGGGAGCTGTGGAGGCAGAGGAACGGCCTCAAGGACCTCTACTCCCTCAACACCTGGTCGCGGCGCACGGTCGTCGCGCTGGTGATGCAGACCCTGGACAACTCGATCACGACCGTCTGGCGTCAGCGCGGACCGGTCGGCTACATGTCGTCGGTGCAGGGACATGGTGCTCCCAACCCGACCTACATCCCCGCGGCCTATGACGCCGTACGCCGACTGGCGCGCGTGATGAGGGCGAAGCAGGCCTACGGAGCGGTCGGCGAGCCGCTCGGGATGCCGCTCACGGCGCACTTCATCGGCGGCTGCGCGATCGGTGACTCGCCCGAGACCGGTGTGATCGATCCCTACCAGCGGATGTTCGGCCACCCGGGCCTGCACGTGGTCGACGGATCGGCGATCTCGGCCAACCTGGGCGTCAACCCGTCCTTGACGATCACCGCCCAGGCGGAGCGCGCGATGGCACTGTGGCCCAACAAGGGCGAGCCCGATTCGAGGCCCGAGCTCGGTGCGGCGTACCAGCAGGTCGCGCCGGTCGAGCCGAAGAACCCGGTCGTCCCGGTCGAGGCGCCGGCGGCCCTGCGGTTGCCGATCGTCGGAGTGAGCTGAAGTTTCTTTTTCGACTGCGTAACCCGGGATGACGGGGGTCGTTGGCACGGGTGAGAGACCCGGCGGTATCGCTCCCTCCCAGCGGTCGGGTCCCTTCTGTCCAGACACTGTCCAACAGTGACTCGGGGCAACCAGGGCCCGACCAATCCTCCCTCCCCGGTCGGGCCCTGGTGCCATTTCCACTTAGACTTCGGCCGTGACCGCCACTCCTGACCACGACCTCGTCCTCGTCGTCGACTTCGGTGCCCAGTACGCCCAACTGATCGCCCGTCGGGTCCGCGAGGCCAGGGTCTACTCCGAGATCGTTCCGCACTCGCTGCCGGTCGCCGACATGCTGGCGCGCAAGCCGAAGGCGATCATCCTCAGCGGTGGCCCGTCGTCCGTGTACGCCGATGGCGCCCCCGGCATCGACACCGCGATCTTCACGTCGGGGGTCCCGGTCTTCGGCATGTGCTACGGCTTCCAGCTGATGGCCAAGGGCCTCGGTGGCGAGGTCGCGCACACGGGTGCGCGCGAGTACGGCCGTACGCCCGTCTCCGTCACCGCGCCCGGCACCCTGCTCGCCGGCATCCCCGAGGCCCACAACGTGTGGATGTCGCACGGCGACTCCGTCGCCAGCGCCCCCGAGGGCTTCACGGTGTTGGCGTCGACCGACGTCACGCCGGTCGCGGCCTTCGAGGACGTGGCCCGTGGGCTCGCCGGGGTGCAATGGCACCCGGAGGTGCTGCACTCCGAGCACGGCCAGCAGGTGCTCGAGCACTTCCTGCACGAGATCGCCGGCTGCCGCCAGACCTGGACGATGGTCAACATCGTCGAGGAGCAGGTCGAGCGGATCCGCGAGCAGATCGGCGAGCACGGCCGCGCGATCTGCGCCCTGTCCGGGGGCGTCGACTCCGCCGTCGCCGCCGCGATCGTGCAGCGCGCGATCGGGGATCGCCTGACGTGTGTGTACGTCGACCACGGGATGATGCGCAAGGGCGAGACCGAGCAGGTCCGACGTGACTTCGAGGAGGTCTTCAACGCCCTGGACGTCGTCGATGCGGCCGACCAGTTCCTCGACGCGCTCGCGGGTGTCCACGACCCGGAGGAGAAGCGCAAGATCATCGGACGCGAGTTCATCCGCACCTTCGAGGCGGCCGAGGTCCGCGTCTTCGGCGGGCTCGCCGGCGGCGACGCCACCGCCTGGCTCGTGCAGGGCACGCTCTACCCCGACGTCGTCGAGTCCGGCGGCGGTGCCGGCACGTCCACGATCAAGTCCCACCACAACGTCGGCGGCCTGCCCGACGACCTGCAGTTCGAGCTCGTCGAGCCGCTGCGGACGCTGTTCAAGGACGAGGTGCGGGCCGTCGGCGAGCAGCTCGGACTGCCGTCCACCATGGTCTGGCGCCAGCCCTTCCCCGGCCCCGGCCTGGGCATCCGCATCATCGGCGAGGTGACCCGCGAGCGTCTCGACCTGCTCCGCGAGGCCGACGCGATCGCCCGCGAGGAGCTCACGCGTGCCGGGCTCGACCGGGAGATCTGGCAGATGCCGGTCGTCCTCCTGGCGGACGTCCGGTCCGTCGGCGTACAAGGTGATGGTCGGACCTATGGCCACCCGGTGGTCCTGCGGCCCGTGACCTCCGAGGACGCCATGACCGCGGACTGGGCGCGGCTGCCCTACGACGTGATGGAGAAGATCTCCACGCGCATCACCAACGAGGTCGCCGACATCAACCGCGTCACCATCGACATCACCTCCAAGCCCCCGGGCACGATCGAGTGGGAGTGAGCTCTCAGGGACACGTCTCCTGGTAGGTCCGGTTGCCGAACCAGCTCTCCCACTCCGTCTTGTCGAAGTCCCCGGCGGCCGCGTGGCAGGCGAACTTGATGGCATGGTCGACGTTCGTGTCCCAGCGGTAGAAGCTGTCGGTGTAGGGCGCGAGCAGCAAGGTCTCGTCGTCGGGCAGGAACGCGACGCTGAGCAGCAGCTTCTCGGGCATGAGCACGTTGCCCAGCGGGATCCCTTCCTTCCCGTCCCAGAGAACCACGCTGCCGTCCCAGCCCACGGTGGCGAAGCGCGAGCCGTCCGCCGACCAGGCGGAGTTGTAGGTCGGTACGGCGTGACCCTTGACCGCGGGCCGCACCAGCTCACCGCTCGCGACGTCCACCAGCGCCACCTCGCCATCCTCGCCGCCCACGGCGAGGCGTCGGTGGTCCGGTGACACGGTCATGCTCCCCAGGTCGAAGCCGGTCTCGCCACGCCTGACCTGTCCGGTCTCGAGGTCGGCGAGCACCCACTCGCTCATGGTGCCGGCGAACTCGTAGGAGCCGGTGACCTCCGCCGGGGTGTTGCTCACCAGGGCGAACCCGGTGTGATCGTTGGGGCCGGGCTGGGTGCCCCATGCAGACGCGCCGAGGTGGACGGGCTCGCCGATCGGCTCCAGGGTCTCCCCGTCGACGAGGCCCATGTCGCCCGACTCGTCGGTCACGATGATGCGGCTGGCATCGGGTGTCCAGGCGATGTCGGTGATGAACCCCGGCCATGGAGAGTCCCGGTTGTCCCGCACGAGCTCCGCCGTCCGCGGGTCCCAGATCCAGATCCGGCCGAGCTTGGCGCCGGCGAACAGGGTCTCGTCGGCGGTGAACGCGGCAGCCCCGCAGCAGTCCTGGTCGGCGAAGCGGGTGGGTTCACCGGTGGCGGTGTCGAAGAATCGGATGCGGTCCAGGTCTTCTGCGGGGCTGAGGCTGTGCGCGGTGAACCTCCCCGCGGGAGACGGCATGACCCAGCCCCAGCCGAACGCTCCGGGCTTCCGCGTCCGGGCCAGGAACCGTCCGCTGCCGTCAAGGTCCCAGACACGGATCGCTCCGTCGTCGCCGGCCGTGAAGAGGCTGCTCCTTTCGGGGGAGAACGCGAGACCCTGGACCCCGGAGGCACCGAGGTCCAGCCGCTCGACGCTCGTGCCGGTGCGGGTGTTCCACACGACCGCGTCGCCGTCCTCGGCCGTCGAGGCGAGGCGCCGCCCGTCGGTGGAGAACTCAAGACCGATGACGTCCCCCGTGTGCCCGCGCAGTACATGCCGTACTCGGCCGGTGCCAGGGTCGACCAGCTGCACCTCGGACTGCCCGGACTGCGCTCCCGTGACGGCCAGGGTCCGCCCGTCGGGTGACAGGTCGATGGCGAAGGTGTGACGCCCCGTCTGCAACACGGGGACCTCGCTTGCGACGTCGTACGCCGTCAGCGGCTCGCTGGTCCACACCGTCGACCCGTCGGCGCTCACCGCGAGCTGGTTCTGGTCCCGCTGCTTCCTCGTGCGGCCGGGGACGGCGAGGCTCAGCACCAGGCGCGGTGCACCGTCCATGCGCCACACCAGCAGGCGGTGGACGTTGAACTTCCAGAACCCGGATCCGTCGCTCTCGCGCTTGACGAAGAGCCGCTGCACCACGGCGGCCAGGGTGCTCCCGTCCGCGCTCCAGGCGAGGTCGACCGGACGGTCCTGCACCTTCGACTCCTCGTCGGAGAGGCCGGGCAGTCGGATTCCGGTGGGCTCGAGGGTTCGCCCGTCGAGAAGTCGTACGGCGTCCGGTACGAGCAGCGGCATCCCCACCGCCAGGGTTTCGCCGTCGGGCGCGAACACCATCGGCGCGACGCGTGCGCGGGGAGGGGGAGACACCGGGGGCGTGAACGTGGCCAGCCGCTGCCAATCGGTCGGGTCGAACAGCTCGACCTTGCCCTCGAGGTCATAGACCGCGAGACGCCCACCGTCGGGGGCGAGCTCCATGCCTGTCACGGGCGCGCCGGTCCGGGGGACCGACTGCACGAGCTGCGGCCGTTTGGCGAGCACGTCCTGAAGGCTGGCTCTCGTGGCCTCGGCGTCGTCGAGGTGGGCGCCGGCCACTGCGAGCAGGAGCGACGTGTCGATGTTCTCGACAGACAGGGCGCGGGCGCCCGCACGCCTCGCGTCGGCACTGGTCTGAGCCCGGACGGCGTCCGCGGCGTTGTCGGCGGCGATGCCCTGCTGGCGTACCGCCACCCCACCCGCCGCCAAGGCAGCGACGAGCAGGACCAAGGCGCCGGCGAGGACGATCCGCAGCCGCCGGATCAGTCGAGCCTGGTGGTGAGACCGCTCCGCAGCCGCGCGTTCCTCCGACTCCGCAAGCTCGCGGCTGGCGGTGAGGAAGTCCCGCTCGGTCGCGGTCGTATCGGGGTGGGGACGCTGGTCCCACACGAGGGCGTGGGTGAGCCGGACGCCCCGGTAGAGCTCGCTCGTCGGGCGACCCAGCGCGTCCCAGGTATCTGCGGTGGCCGTGAGGTGGTGCAGGATCCGCTGCCCCTCGACGTCGTCCTCGAGCCATCCCCGCAGCCGCGGCCAGGCCCGGGCCAGCGCCTCGTGGGCGATCTCCACGACCCCGTCGTCGCTCGTCACCAGCCGCGACAGCACGAGGAGGTCGACGAGCCGGTCCTGGGCTGGGTCGGTCACGACCTGGCGCCGTGGCACGCGTGCGCGCACCGGTTCGCCCTCGGTGCCCGGGTGGACCAGGCGGAGCAGGAGGTCGTGGAGGGCCGGGCGCTGACCGGGGTCCAGGTCGGCGTACAACTTCTCGGCCGACTGCGCCACCGCGCCGCGGATCCCGCCGGAGGCGGTGTATCCGGCGACGGTGAGGGTGCGTCCCTCCCGGCGCAGCCACGCCTCGCGCAGGACGTGCGACAGCAGCGGGAGGGCACCGGGCTCGCCCTCGACCTCACGCACGAGCAGGTCGGCGAGGCCGGGCTCCACGAGCAGGCCGGCTCGTCGCGCCGGCCCCTCGATGGCCGAGCGCAGGTCCGCCGGTGGCATCGCCGACAGGACGTACAGGCCTCTCTCGACAATGCGGGCCAGGGCGGGGTGGGCGGACACGTCACCCATGCGGTCCGCCCGCAGGGCCAGCACCACTGGTGCCCCGTCGGTGTGGCGGTCGGCGAGCAGCTGGAGGAAGCGATCCCGCTCGTCGGCGTCCTCGCAGAGGGAGAAGACCTCTTCTGCCTGGTCGACGACGAGCACCCGAGGAGCACCGCCTGGACGCGGTGGTGGCAGCGAGCCGACCGGACGCGCGCCGGGCGTGATCACGTCTGCGTGATGGCCGCGGTGCCGGAGGGCGGCCACGATCCCGGCGCGCACGAGCGATGACTTGCCGCTCCCGGAGGGGCCGATGACGACCAGCACGCCCTCACGGTCGAGGCGAGCAAGGGCGGCTTCGACGTCCCGGTCCCGCCCGAAGAAGCTCTCCTCGTCGTCCACGTCGTAGGGCATCAGTCCGAGGTAGGGGCAGATGTCGCTGCTGGGTCCGTCGACCGCCGCAAGGTCCAACGCGGGGTCCTGACGAAGGATCGCCTGCTCCAGGGCGTCGAGCTCCGAGCTCGGGTCGAGGCCGAGATCATCGGCGAGCTTACGGCGTACCTCGTGGATGGTTCGCAATGCCTCGCCCTGCCGGCCGGAGCGGTACTGGGCCAGGGCCAGCAGCTCCCAGCGACGTTCGCGGAGCGGGGCAGCATCCACCAGGGACCGCGCCTCGGTCAGCACGTCGCGATAGTGACCGGCCTCGACCATCGCCTCGAGCCACCACTCCTGGGCGTCGAGGCGCAGGTCGGTGAGTCGGCTGGCCTCCAGGCTGCCGGGCTCCCAGTCCTCGAGCTCTCCGAGTGGGCGCCCGCGCCACAGCGCCAGGGCCTGCCCGAGTGTGTACGCCGCCCTTTCCGGCTCGCCGAGCAGCGACAGCTCGTGGCCCCGGACGACGAGGGCCTCGAAGCGCCGGGCGTCGATGGCGTCGGTCGGCAAGGTGAGGCGATAGCCGTGTCCGGTCGTCTCGATCGCGTCCGCGCCCAGCGCCTTGCGGAGTCGGACGATGCACGTCTGCAGGTTCTTGTGCCACGACGCCGGGGGCGTGTCGCCCCAGACCGCGTCGGCCAGCTGATCGGCGCTGACGACCTCGCCGACCCTCATGGTCAGCGCTGCCAGAACCAGTGTTTCCCGGGGGCCCATCCGCGTTGCCGAGTCGTCGACGGTGAGCGGTCCGAGGACCGAAATGCCCACGTCTCCAAAGTCCTCCCGGGCTGTGCCACGGTCAAGGGGCGATGTACCGGACGAGTACCGGTCGATACCGTCGCCACTACCCTTCCTGCATGGCGCGAGCATTGCACCACCTCGACCTGTGGGTTGCTGATCATCCCGTCGCGATGGCCGAGTGGGGCTGGTTGCTGGGCGAGATCGGCTGGGAGGTCGACATCGAGGGCGCGTCGTGGGTGCACCCCGACGGCACCTACCTCTTCATGGAGCACTCGGTCGACCAAGTCGAAGAGCCCCACGACCGCATGCGGCCGGGGCTCAACCATCTGGCCGTGACCGTCGCTGACCGCGCCCTGCTCGACAGGCTGCGCGCGGAGTCGACGGCGCACGGTTGGCACGAGATGTTCGCCGACCGTTACCCGCACGCGGGCGGCGACGAACACGTCGCCCTCTACGTCGAAAACTCCGAAGGATTCGAAGTCGAGCTCGTGGTCGAGTGACATCCTCGGTATGCTTTTGTCATACCGAGGAGGTCACTATGGCGGTTCGCAAGGTGGCAGTGACACTGCCCGAGGAGTTGTACGAACTGGTCGAGCGAGCTCGCGCCGTCGAGCATCGCTCCAGGTCTGAGGTCATTCAAGAGGCACTCCGAACGCACTTCGGAGAGGCGATCTATGTCCCGACCGACGAGGAGCGACTGTTGCTTGTCGCGGCCCTTGACGAAGATCAGCGGCACCCGGAGTCGGCACGACCGTGGCGCGAGGTGCGGGCCGAGTTGTGGCCCGACGAGTGACCCTGGTCGTCGGTCCCGAGGCCGCGCGCGACTTGCGCGAGGCGCGCGATCACTACCAAGCAATTGACCCGGCGCTGGCCCGGGCGCTGGGTGAAGAGTTCGACCGAGTCGCGGAGCGACTCGAGATGTTTCCCGGCTCGGGCACCCCTGTCGAGGGCCTCGCTGGAATGCGCAGAGCGCGACTTCGACGGTTCCCCTACGGCGCCTTCTACCGCCTGGTCAGTTCGGATGAGATCAGGATCGTTCGAGTGCTTCATTCACACCGCGATACGACGACAGTCCTCGCGGACTAGGGTCTGGCCATGGGAATCGTGGTGGGCCCCAACCAGTACGGCAAGGCGGAGAATCGCGTCGTCCGGATCGTGCGCGACACGGCGCGCCACGAGATCAGCGACCTGAACGTCTCGACGTCGCTGCACGGTGACTTCGCGGCCGCGCACACCGACGGCGACCAGTCGCAGGTGCTGCCCACGGACACCCAGAAGAACACCGCCTTCGCCTTCGCGAAGAAGGTCGGGATCGCCTCGCCCGAGGACTACGCCCTCGCGCTCGCGCGGCGCCTGGTCGACGCGACGCCTGCTGCGACGGGGGCGATCGTCAAGGTCGACGAATATGCCTGGGACCGGATCGTGGTCGACGGCACCGGCCACGACCATTCGTTCGTACGCCGCGGGGGAGAGGTCCGCACGACGGAGATCACGCTCGAGGAGGGTGCCGCCACGGTCGTCTCCGGCCTCAAGGACCTGACCGTCCTGAGGTCCACCGGCTCGGAGTTCAAGGGCTTCCTCAAGGACGAGTTCACGACGCTCCTGGAGGCCGACGACCGCATCCTGGCGACCGCCCTCACGGCTCGGTGGCGCTACGCCGACCGCGACTGGATCGAGTGGAATGCGGCGTACGACAGCGTCCGGGCGCTGCTGCTGGCGACGTTCGCGACGACCTACAGCCGGGCCCTGCAGGAGACGCTCTATGCCATGGGCCGCGCGGTGCTGGAGACGCACGCCGAGATCGCGGAGATCTCGTTCGTGGCCCCCAACAAGCACCACTTCCTGGTCGACCTCGCGCCCTTCGGACTGGAGAACCCGGGCGAGGTGTTCATCGCCGCCGACCGCCCCTACGGCCTGATCGAGGCGACGGTGACCCGTGATGACTGAGCGGGAACTCTTGCTGACGTGCCTCGACGTGCCGCGTTGGGCCGACGAGGTGCTGGCCGGTGAGCCCTACGCCAGCCGTGAAGCGATGGAGACGGCGATGACCGAGATCGCCGCGGGCATCAGTGACGAAGAGCTCGACCAGGCGCTGGCCCGGCACCCGCGGATCGGCGAACAAGCCGATGCAACCAAGCACGACGCGAGCCACTCGACGCGCGAGCAGGCCGGTGTCGACCGGGCCGACGCCGACGTCGTCAGCCGGCTGGCGGACGGCAACCGTGCCTACGAGGAGCACTTCGGCCGGGTCTTCATCATCCGGGCCGCCGGCCGCGACGCCCCCGAGATCCTCGACCACCTCACCCGACGGCTCGACAACAGCGACGACGCCGAGCGGGCCGAGACGATCAACCAGCTGACGCAGATCGCGTTGCTGCGCTTCCGCGAGGTGATGAGCTGATGTCCACCCTGAGCACGCACGTCCTCGACACGAGTCTCGGCAAGCCCGCGGCCGGCGTGCGGATCACCCTCGTCGTGGACGGCGAGGCGACCGAGGTCGCCGCCACCGACGCCGACGGGCGCGTCGCAGACCTGGGCGGTGACCTGGCGCCCGGCACCTACAGCCTGCGCTTCGACTCGGGCGGCTACTTCTCCGCGAGCGGGATCGAGGGCTTCTACCCCGAGGTGCTGGTGACGTTCACGATCTCGGGAGCCGGCCACGTGCACGTGCCGCTGCTCCTGAGCCCGTTCGGCTACTCGACGTACCGTGGCAGCTGAGGCCCCATGTCCGACTCGCAGATCATCGTCAACGGGCGACCACGCCCGCTGGCCGGCGTGCCCCCGCACAGCAACACGCTCGACTTCCTGCGCGGTCTCGGCCTGACCGGCGCCAAGGAGGGCTGCGCGGAGGGCGAGTGCGGTGCCTGCGCGGTCATGGTCTGCCGGCCCGCGGGTGAAGGCAGTCGCTGGACGCCGGTCAACTCCTGCCTCGTCCCGGCCGCTGCGCTCGACGGGCAGGAGGTCGTCACCGCCGAGGGCCTCGGCAGCCCCGAGCACCTGCACCCCGTGCAGGCCGAGATGGCGCGCGCGGGCGGCTCGCAGTGCGGCTACTGCACGCCGGGCTTCGTCTGCTCGATGGCCGCTGAGTACTACCGCGCCGACGGAGACTTCGATGTCGAGGCCATGAGCGGCAACCTGTGCCGCTGCACCGGCTACCGCCCGATCCGCGACGCGGCTCTTGCCCTCGGCAGCCCGCTCGCGGGCGACGCGCTGGCGGAGCGGCAGTCGCGACCGGCACCGGCGCCCGGCGCGAACCGTCCGGCCGGTCTCGCTGACGCGCTGGCGCTCCTGCGTGACCACCCGGATGCCACGGTCGTCGCCGGCGCCACCGACTTCGGCGTCGAGGTCAACCTGCGGGGGCGGCGTGCGGCGTACGTCGTGCATGTCGACCGCCTGCCCGAGCTGCGCACCCTGTCGACCGGCGACGTGATCGAGATCGGTGCCGGGCTCACGCTCAGCGAGGCGGAGGCCCGGCTCGGTGGGGCGGTGCCGCTGCTCGACCAGGTGTGGCCGCTGTTCGCCTCACCGCTGATCCGCAATGGCGCGACCATCGGCGGCAACCTCGGCACCGCATCCCCGATCGGTGACCTGCCCCCGGCGCTGCTCGCGCTCGAGGCCAGCGTCGTGATCGCGTCGCTCGATGGTGAGCGCGAGGTCGCGCTCGCCGACTACTTCATGGGTTATCGCAAGACCGCGCTGCAACCCGGCGAGCTGATCAAGTCGGTGCGGGTCCCCCGGCCACTCGCCGGCCTCACCGCCTTCCACAAGATCGCGAAGCGGCGGTACGACGACATCTCCAGCGTCGCCGTCGGGTTCGCGCTCGACATCGAGGACGGTGTGGTGACTCGCGCCCGCATCGGGCTCGGAGGTGTGGCCGCGACACCGATCCGCGCGTTCGCGACCGAGGCGGCGCTCGAGGGGCAGCCCTGGACCGAGCAGACCGCCGACGAGGCGGCCCAGGTGATGCGCGGCGAAGGCTCGCCACTGGACGACCACCGGGCGAGTGCGGCCTACCGCTCCGCGATGCTCGGCACCGCGCTGCGCAAGCTGTGGGCGGAGGCCTCGTCATGAGCGTCGGCGAAGCCCTCCCGCACGAGAGCGCGGCGCTGCACGTCACCGGGCACGCGCTCTACACCGACGACCTGGTGCACCGCACCAAGGACGTCCTGCACGCGCATCCGGTCTGCTCACCGCACGCCCATGCCCGGGTGCTGCGCCTCGACACTTCAAGCGCGCTCGAGGTCGCTGGGGTCGTGCGCGTCCTCACCGCCGACGACGTGCCCGGGATCAACGACGCCGGCGTGAAGCACGACGAGCCGCTGTTCCCCGAGATCGTGATGTTCGTCGGGCACGCCGTCTGCTGGGTGCTGGGGGAGACGCTCGAGGCTGCCCGGCTGGGCGCGGAGGCCGTCGAGGTCGACTACGAACCCCTGCCCGCGATCGTCGCGCTCACCGAGGCGATCGACGCCGAGAGCTTCCAGGGCAACCAGCCCGTCGTCGCGCGCGGTGACGTCTCGCTCGGGTTCGGCGCCGCCACCCACGTCTTCGAGGGCGTCACCGAGATGGCCGGCCAGGAGCACTTCTACCTCGAGACGCACGCGTCGCTCGCACTGGTCGACGAGGGCGGTCAGGTGTTCGTGCAGAGCAGCACGCAACACCCCACCGAGACGCAGGAGATCGTCGCGCACGTGCTCGGCGTGCACAGCCACCACGTGACCGTGCAGTGCCTGCGGATGGGCGGCGGCTTCGGTGGCAAGGAGATGCAGCCGCACGGCTTCGCGGCCATCGCTGCCCTCGGCGCCATCCTGACCGGGCGCCCCGTCCGGCTCCGGCTCGACCGCACCCACGACCTGACGATGACCGGCAAGCGGCACGGCTTCCACGCGTCGTGGAAGGTGGGCTTCTCCGGCGACGGCAGGATCGAGGCACTCGAGGCGACGCTCACCTCCGACGGCGGCTGGAGCCTCGACCTGAGCGAGCCCGTCCTCGCCCGCGCACTGTGCCACGTCGACAACGCCTACTGGATCCCGCACGTCCGCCTGCACGGCCGGGTCGCCCGCACCAACAAGACGTCGCAGACCGCGTTCCGCGGGTTCGGCGGACCGCAGGGGATGCTGGTGATCGAGGACATCCTCGGCCGCTGCGCGCCGCTGCTCGGTCTCGATCCGATCGCGCTGAGGAGCAGCAACTTCTACGTCGACGGGCAGGCAACGCCGTACGGACAGGTGGTCCGGCATCCCGAGCGCGTCGCCGCCGCGTGGGAGCAGGTGCTGACGACGGCCTCCGTCGCCCAGCGACGCGAGGAGATCAGCGCCTTCAACGCGACGCACCCGCACACCAAGCGGGGCCTCGCGCTGACGCCGTTGAAGTTCGGCATCGCCTTCAACTTCACGTCCTTCAACCAGGCCGGCGCGCTGGTGCACGTCTACAAGGACGGGTCCGTGCTGATCAACCACGGCGGCACCGAGATGGGCCAGGGCCTGCACACCAAGATGCTGCAGGTCGCGGCCACCACCCTCGGCATCCCGCTGGAGAAGGTGCGCCTCGCGCCCACCCGCACCGACAAGGTGCCCAACACGTCAGCCACCGCCGCGAGCTCCAGCGCCGACCTCAACGGCGGTGCCGTCAAGAACGCCTGCGAGCAGATCCTCACCCGCCTGACCGCGTACGCCGCTGGGCGCGACATCCCGTGGGACGAGCTCGTGCGGGAGGCGTACTTCGCCCGGATCCAGCTGTGGGCAGCGGGCTTCTACCGCACCGAGGGCATCCACTGGGACGCAGCGGCGATGCAGGGGCACCCGTTCAAGTACTTCGCCTACGGCGTCGCCGCCGCGGAGGTCGAGATCGACGGCTTCACCGGTGCCCATCGCACCCGCCGCGTCGACATCGTGCACGACGTCGGCGACAGCCTCTCGCCGCTCGTCGACATCGGGCAGATCGAGGGCGGCTTCGTGCAGGGCCTGGGCTGGCTGACGCTGGAGGACCTGCGCTGGGACGAGTCCGACGGGCCCGGTCGGGGCCGGCTCATGACGCAGTCCGCGAGCACCTACAAGCTGCCGAGCTTCAGCGAGCTGCCCGACGAGCTCAACGTCGCGCTGCTCGAGCACGCGACCGAGGACGGCGTCGTCTACGGCTCCAAGGCGGTCGGCGAGCCGCCGTTGATGCTGGCGTTCGCGGTCCGTGAGGCGCTGCGCGAGGCGGTCGGAGCCTTCGCAGAACCCGGTGTGAGTGTCGAGCTGGCGTCGCCCGCGACCCCGGAAGCGGTGTTCTGGGCGATCGAGAAGGTGCGGGCCTGACATGCACTGGGTCAAGGCCGTTTCACTGCTGCGGATTCGGCGCGAGGCCGGCGTGCTGGTCACCGTGGCCGATGTCCGCGGACATGCGCCACGCGACGCCGGCGCGAAGATGGTGGTGGCAGCGGACGACGTCTGGGGGAGCATCGGCGGCGGCAATCTCGAGGAGACCGCCGTCGCCCGAGCCCGGGCTCTCCTCGACACCGGGTCGGTGTCGCCCGAGCAGCTGACCCTCGGACTCACCGACAAGGCCCGCACCGAGCACGGTCGTCAGTGCTGCGGGGGAGAGGTCACGGTGCTGTTCGAGCCGCTGCCCGTGGTCCCCGCCGTGGCGATCTTCGGCGTCGGCCACGTGGGCCTCGAGCTGGCGCGGATCCTGGTGCGGCACGACCTCGACCTGCACCTGGTCGACTCGCGCGCCCCTCAGCTCACTGCGGAACGGCTGGCCTGCCTCGAGGACGGCGAGGGCGCCGTACACGTGCACCATTCGCCGGTGCCCGAAGTGGTGCTGGGCGCCGTGCCCGCCGGGACGCACGTCCTGGTGATGACGCACGACCACGCCGAGGACTTCGCGGTCTGTGACGCGGCGCTGCGGTGCGGCCATCTCGGCAGCGTCGGCCTGATCGGCTCGGCAGCCAAGTGGGCGCGCTTCCGGTCCGGGCTGCTCGTCGAGGGCCACGACGAGGCGACGATCGGCCGGATCCGCAGCCCCATCGGCGATCCCGCACTCGTCGGCAAGGAGCCGGCCACCATCGCGGTCTCGGTCGCCGCCGACCTGCTCCGCGTGTTCGCCGCCGAGCGGGCCCGCGTATGAGCACCCCACGACGTTCTTCTCCTCCGCTTCGCTCCCCCGAACAACGCCGCGGGGACCCCGTATGACGGCGGTCCTGTATCGAGCTCGCGCCTACGACACTCCCGACGACTCCGGCTTCCGCTACGACGACGACCTCGGCCTGGCGGTCTCCGACGCCGGCGTGATCACGGCTCGGGGGTCCTTCGCGTCGGTGCGTGCCGACCATCCCGTCGCCACCGTGATCGACCTGCGGGCCGGCATCCTGCTGCCCGGTCTCGTCGACACGCATGTGCACTTCCCGCAGGTGCGGGTGATCGGCGCGCTCGGGATGCCGTTGCTCGAGTGGCTGGACCGGTGCGCCCTGCCGGAGGAGCAACGCCTCGCGTCGCCCGACTACGCCGCGACGATCGCGGGCGAGTTCGTGGCCAGCCTGATCGCGGCCGGCACCACGACGTCGCTGGTCTTCGGGTCGCACTTCGCCCCGGCCGTCGATGCGCTGTTCACCGAGGCCGCCCGCTTCGGGCTGCGCGTCACCAGCGGCCTGGTGGTGAGCGACCGGATGCTGCCGGAGCCGCTCCTCACGACGCCCGAACGCGCGCACGCCGAGGCCGTGAAGCTCGCCTCTCGCTGGCACGGCACCGGCCGAGCCCGCTATGCCGTCACCCCGCGGTTCTCGCTGTCCGCGTCCGACCCGATCCTCGAAGCCTGTGCCGCGGTCATGGCCGACGTCGAGGGCGCCTTCTTCACCTCGCACGTCAACGAGAACCTCGCCGAGGTCGCGACGGTCGCCGGCCAGTTCCCCGATCGGTCCGACTACTGCGACACCTACGACCACCACGGCCTGCTCGGCGCCCGGTCCGTCCTCGCCCACAACGTGCACCCGCTGGCCTCCGAGCTGGAGGTGCTCGCCAGTCGCCGTACGGCGATCGCGCACTGTCCCAGCAGCAACGCGGCGCTCGGCTCGGGACTCTTCCCGCTGCGCGAGCACCTGGCGGCCGGCGTGCCCGTGGCGCTCGGCTGCGACGTCGGCGCGGGTACCGGGTTCTCGCTGTTCAAGGAGGGGCTGCAGGCCTACTTCATGCAGCGGCTGCTGGGCGACCGGGGCTTCCCGCTCACGCCCGCGCACCTGCTGAACCTGAGCACGTCGGCCGGCGCGGCCGCCCTCGGGCTCGGCGACGTCATCGGCGACTTCAGCCTCGGCAAGGAGTTCGACGCGATCTGCCTGCGCCCGCCAGCGGGGACCGCACTGGACATCGGCCTGCGGCACGCGGGCTCGCCCGACGAGGCGCTGGGCAAGGTGTTCGCGCTCGCCAGCGACGCCGACGTCGCCGACGTGTGGGTCGGCGGAACCCAGATCGCGTCGGGCGGGTTCGTGCGGGCGCTCAGTTCCCTTGGTCGAGGATGACGCGGTAGGCCGGGAGCGTCAGGAAGTCCGGGAAGTCCTTGCTCAGCGCGGACTCCGCGAACAGCCTTCGAGCGTCGGCGAGGTGCTCGCCGTCCCCGAGTGCGGCGTACTCCTCCTCGAGGATCTGCTCGACGAGCTCGCGCGTGATGACCTCGCCGGTGTCGAGGGTGGCCGCGTTGTTGATCCACTGCCAGACCTGGGAGCGGGAGATCTCCGCGGTGGCGGCGTCCTCCATCAGGTTGTCGATGCCGGCGGCGCCGTTGCCCGAGAGCCAGGCCTGGAGGTACTGGATGCCGATCCGCACGTTGCCGCGCAGACCGGCCTCGGTGCGCTCGCCGGGTGTCTGGTCGACGGCGAGCAGGTCGGCGGCTGACACCGACACGTCGTCGCGCGTGACGTCCAGCTGGTTGGCCCGATCGCCGAAGATCTCGGCACACAGCGGCACCAGGTCGGGGTGCGCGACCCAGGAGCCGTCGAACCCGGCCTTGACTTCGCGGGTCTTGTCCTCGCGCACCTTGGCGAAGGCACGCTCGTTGGCCTCGGCGTCCTTGCGGGACGGGATGAAGGCGGCCATGCCGCCGATCGCAAAGGCGCCGCGGCGGTGGCAGGTGCGCACGAGCAGGTCGCTGTAGGCCTTCATCATGGGCGCGTTCATGGTGACCGCGCCGCGGTCGGGGAGGGTGAACGACGGACCGGCGTCGCGGAAGTTCTTGATGATGCTGAAGAGGTAGTCCCAGCGGCCCGCGTTCAGGCCGGCCATGTGCTCGCGCAGCTCGTAGAGGATCTCGTCCATCTCGAAGGCGGCGGTGATCGTCTCGATCAGCACCGTCGCGCGGATCGTCCCGGTCGGCACCTCCAGCGCCGCCTCGGCGTGCGTGAAGACGTCGTTCCACAGTCGCGCCTCGAGGTGCGACTCCATCTTCGGGAGGTAGAAGTAGGCGCCGCTGCCGCGCGAGAGCTGCTCCCTCGCGTTGTGGAAGAAGTAGATCCCGAAGTCGAAGAGCGCGCCGACCACCGGACGACCGTCGGCGGTGACGTGCTCCTCGTCGAAGTGCCAGCCGCGTGGCCGGGGCACGATCACCGGGATCTTGTCGGGGTCCTTCAACGCGTAGGCCTTGCCCTCCGGCGAGGTGAAGGCGAGCTGGCGGCGCACGGCGTCGTACAGGCTGATCTGTCCGCCGAGGACGTTGCGCCAGTGCGGGGTGTTCGCGTCCTCGAGGTCGGCCAGCCAGACCTTGGCGCCCGAGTTGAGGGCGTTGATCGCCATCTTCGCGTCGGTCGGGCCGGTGATCTCGACGCGGCGGTCGAGCAGGTCGGCCGGGATCGGGGCGACGGTCCAGTCGCCGTCTCGGATCGCTGCGGTCTCCGGGAGGAAGTCGAGGCTGCGGCTGCGCGCCTTGCGAGCCGCCAGCAGCTCATCTCGTCGTTCGTGGAACCTCGCGTCCAGGTCAGCGACGAAGGCGAGCGCCTCGGGAGTGAGGATCTCCTCGGACCGGAGGACGGGCGGGGCGGTGACGTCGAGGCTGGCCATGCTCGCCACGGTAGTGCCGGAATCAGTCGGTGAGGAGCTCCGTGCGCTCCGCTGCGAGGAGTACGGCGCCCACGAGCGAGGCACGTTCGCCGAGCTCGGAGGCCACCACGGGAGTGGAGGCGACGGCGTCGAGCGCGTGTCGTCGCAGCCCGATGCGGGCGGACTCGAGGATGAGCTCGCCGGCGCGGGCCATCTCGCCACCGACCACGACGAGTGCGGGGTTGAGCAGGTTGACGACGCTGGCCAGCGCCCAGCCGAGGTGCAGCCCGGCGTCCTCGAGGGCTCGCAGGGCAGAGACGTTGCCGTCCCGGGCGGCGCCGACGATGTCGTCCACGGTCGCGCCGGGCAGCTGCAGGCCCATCATCGCCTGGAGTGCAACGGTGGAGGTGTAGGCCTCGAGGCAGCCGCGGCTGCCGCACCGGCAGACCGGGCCGTTCTCGTCGAGGGTGAGGTGCCCGATCTCGCCGGCCGTACCCCCGCTGCCCAGAAAGAGCTGGTCGTTGAGCACGATTCCGGCGCCGACGCCGGACGAGACCTTCACGAAGAAGGAGGTGTCGTGTCCGCGAGCAACGCCCTGGCGGTGCTCGGCCAGCGCTCCGAGGTTGGCGTCGTTCTGCGTGTGGACGACCGCGCCGAGCGCCTCCTGCGCTGCAAGCTGTGCATTGACGCCGACCCAGCCGGGCAGGATCGCCGAGGTGCGCACCACGCCATCCGTCATGGGGGCGGGCAGGCCCAGGCCCAGGGTGCGGACCGTGGTCCGGTCCAGGCCCTGCGCGGCCAGCAGCGAATCGAGGATGGTGTTGGCCTCGGCCAGCCCGTCGGCGTACGCATGCCCCGGATCGATGGGACGTCGTTCCTCCGCGACCAGGTGACCCGTGAGCTCGCCGATCGCCACCGCGACGTGGCTGTGGCCGAAGTCGATGCCGGCGACGATGCCGGCTCCCCGGGCGAGCTCGACGGTGGTGCCGCGCCGGCCACTGCCCGGTTCGGTGGTCACGAGTCCGGCGCCGGCGAGCTCGCGCACGATGTTGGAGACGGTGGCCGGGGCGAGGCCCGTCTGG
The DNA here is from genome assembly GCA_039914485.1 of Nocardioides sp. Lineage (GTDB taxonomy): Bacteria > Actinomycetota > Actinomycetes > Propionibacteriales > Nocardioidaceae > Nocardioides. Next base: position 7,132 of record JBDSPC010000311.1, on the reverse strand, counting down.
CGGGCGATGTCGGCCTGGCTGATCGTGCCGCCGGCGCGCAGGACGTCGACCACGCGCTGCTGGTTGGCAGAGCGCAGCGATGCCGTCGAGCCGGGAGAGGACATGGCTGAACTGTGGGGGATGAGACCTTTTGTAGTCAAGAGAACCCACAAAACGCGTCAGAATGACCAAATGTAACGACTTTGCATTCAAGTCTTGACGACAAACGTGTGACTCAGCACACTAGGGACACGTTCCAATGGTTCGTCGCTCGACGAGCCCCGGCATCAGGAGACTGCTCATGTTCCGTCCGTCAATCCGTATCGCCGCTGTCGGCGCTGCGCTTCTCTTCGGCGCCGGTGGCCTCTCGGCCTGCGGCGCCAACGACGACTCGTCCGGTGGCGACTCCGCTGACGGTGGCGGTGACAGCAAGGTGATCGCCCTGCTGCTGCCGGAGTCGAAGACGACCCGTTACGAAGCCTTCGACAAGCCCCTCTTCGAGGCCAAGGTCACCGAGCTCTGCGCCGACTGCGAGGTCGTCTACTACAACGCCGACCAGGACGAGGCCAAGCAGACCCAGCAGGTCGACACCGCCATCTCCGAGGGTGCCAGCGTCGTCGTGCTCGACCCGGTCAACGGTGCGGGTGCGGGCGGCATGGTCCAGACCGCGCAGGACTCCGGCGCCAAGGTCATCGCCTACGACCGGCTGATCAAGGAGGCCGACTACTACATGTCCTTCGACAACGAGACGGTCGGCAAGATGCAGGCGCAGGCGCTCGTGGACGCGATGGGCGACAAGGGCAACATCCTGATGCTCAACGGTGCCCCCAGCGACCCCAATGCCGCGCAGTTCAAGGCCGGCGCGCACAGCGTGCTGGACGGCAGCGGCGTGAAGATCCTCGAGGAGTACGACAACCCCGACTGGAGCCCGGAGAACGCGCAGACGTTCGTCACCGACCAGCTCAGCAAGTATGACGCTGCCGAGATCAACGGCGTCTACGCGGCCAACGACGGCCAGGCCGGCGGCGTCGTCGCGGCCCTGACCGGTGGTGGAGTCGCTGCCGACGCACTGCCCCCGATCACCGGTCAGGACGCCGAGGTCGCCGCGATCCAGCGGATCCTCGCCGGCGAGCAGGAGATGACGATCTACAAGCCGATCCCGATCGAGGCAGAGACGGCCGCCGAGGTCGCGGTCGCACTCGCCAACGGCGACGACATCGCGACGACCAGCGAGACCGGCATCGAGCAGAGCGACTACGAGGGCGTCACGTCCTACATCTTCACCCCGATCGTGGTCACGAAGGACAACGTCGCCGACACGATCATCGCGGACGGCTTCTACTCCGCCGCCGACATCTGCACGGGCGAGTACGCCAAGGCGTGCGAGGCGGCTGGCATCTCCTGATGGCCACCGCACAGGTAGCACCGTCGCCGGCCGGGGACATCGTTCTGTCCTTGGCCGGCGTCACCAAGCGCTTCGGCGCCGTCCAAGCCCTCTCGGACGTCCACATGGACGTCCGGGCGGGCGAGGTCGTCGCCCTGGTCGGCGACAACGGCGCCGGCAAGTCCACATTGGTCAAGGTCATCTCGGGTGTCTACAGCCCCGACGAGGGCGACATCACCTTCGCCGGTCGCAAGGTCACTGTCGGTGGCCCGTCGGAGGCCCAGGCCCTCGGCATCGCGACCGTCTTCCAGGACCTCGCCCTGTGCGACAACCTCGACGTCGTCGCCAACCTCTTCCTCGGGCAGGAGAAGCGACTCGGGGTCCTCCTCGACGAGGTGACGATGGAGAAGGAGGCGTGGCGGCTGCTCCGCACGCTGTCCGCCAAGATCCCGTCGGTACGCATCCCGATCGCCTCGCTCTCCGGTGGTCAGCGCCAGACTGTCGCGATCGCCCGCTCGCTGGTGGGCAGCCCCAAGATCGTGATGCTCGACGAGCCCACCGCGGCTCTGGGCGTCGCCCAGACCGCCGAGGTGCTGAACCTTATCGAGCGGCTGCGCGAGACCGGTCTGGGCGTGATCCTGATCAGCCACAACATGGCCGACGTGCAGGCCGTGGCCGATCGCATCGTCGTGCTCCGCCTCGGTCGCAACGCCGCCGAGTTCAACGTGGCTGACGCCACCACCCAGGACCTCGTCGCCGCCATCACCGGCGCCTCCGACAACGTCGTGTCGGCTCGCGCCTCCCGAGGCCACGTCACGGCATCCGATCTCGCTCCCGAAGAGGAAGGCGGCCACCATGGCTGACCAGGACGTCACTGAGACCCCTGCCTCCTCCGTGGCAGCGGACCTGGCCGACGAACGGCTGATCCAGACCCAGGGGCTGGCGGGCTACGCCCACCTGTTCTGGAACCGGCTCCGTTCCGGCGAGCTGGGCAGCCTGCCGGTCGTGGTCGGGCTGGTCATCATCTGTATCGGCTTCTACAGCCAGGAGCCGCGCTTCCTGTCGTCGCGCAGCCTCGTCTCGATCAGTCAGTTCGCGGCACCGATCGGCATCATTGCGCTCGGCATCGTGCTCGTCCTGCTGCTCGGAGAGATCGACCTGTCGGTCGGTTCGGTCAGCGGCTTCACCGCCGCCATCATGGCGGTGCAGCTGGTCAACCACGGTCAGTCGATGTTCGTCGCGATCGTTCTCGCGATGGCCGCCGGTGTGGCGATCGGCGCGCTCTATGCCGTGCTCTACACCAAGCTCGGCGTGCCATCGTTCGTGTTCTCGCTCGCAGGACTCCTCGCCTTCCAGGGCGGGCTGCTCTACGTCCTGGGCACGCAGGGCACCATCAACCTGCCCTCCGAGTCGTTCCTGGTGCAGTTCACCCGGTTCAAGTTCGTCAGCCCGGTGATGTCCTACGTCCTGATCGCCGTGATCGGCCTGCTGTACGTCGGCTCCCAGCTGCTCACGAATCGGCAGCGCGCGGCGGCCGACCTGAGCAACCCGCCCATGACGCTCACGCTGATCAAGGCGGGACTGCTGGTAGGCGGGCTGGCGGCGTTGACCTACTACGTCAACATCGACCGCGGGTGGAGCTACCTCTGGGTCTTCTTCGGCTTCCTGGTCGTGGTGATGGACCTCGCACTGCGACGTACGTCCTGGGGACGACACGTCTTCGCCGTCGGTGGCAACGAGGAGGCCGCACGCCGCTCGGGCATCAAGGTCGGCCGGGTCTACTTCTCGGTGTTCGCGCTCTGCTCGATGCTCGCCGCCGTCGGCGGCCTGCTCGCGGCGGGCCTGCAGACCTCGGTGTCCCAGGCCAGCGGCACCACCGACACCAACCTGACCGCCATTGCGGCCGCAGTGATCGGCGGCACCTCGCTGTTCGGCGGTCGCGGTTCGGCGTACTCGGCGATGCTCGGCATCATCGTGCTGCAGGCGATCCAGACCGGTCTCAACCTGGTCGGGGTCGACTCGTCGGTGCGGTTCATGGTCACCGGTGCAGTGCTGTTGCTCGCCGTGGCGATCGACTCCGTCTCCAGGCGCGTGCGTACGTCGAGTGGTCGGGGCTAGCGGCTGGGTGCAAGCATGTGCCGTCATGCGACGCGAACTTGCTCTCTGCTGCCTGCTCGGCGCGAGCGTGCTCTCGGGCTGCTCCGCGGTCGACACGACGGTGATCGCGGTCCTGGCGGCGGACCAGGAGACTCAGCTCCAGCAGCCGCTCAACGTCGAGCGGCTGCAGGAGCGGGTCGAGGAGATCTGCGACGGCTGCACGGTCGAGGTCTACGACGCCGGCAGTGACGCCGACACCCAGGCCGAGCTGTTCGACCGGGCGCTCGTCGACGCCGACCTCGTCATCCTCGACCCGGTCGACCCGGAGCTGGCCGAGTCGCTCGTCCAGCGGGCCGGCGAGGTGCCCGTCATGGCGTACGGCACGCTCGTCCCCGGCGCCGACTGGTTCGTGGGCCTGGCCGATCCGGCGACCCCCGCCAGCGGAGTGACCAGCGATCTCGAGGCCGCCCGCGAGATCATCTCGAAGGACCGTGACAGCTTCACCTACGTCCCCGCGGCGGCGATGAGCGCCAAGGCCGCCGACGTCGCTGTCGGCGAGCTGGCCGACGAGCCGGTGGGGGAGCCGGTCGACCACGAGGGAGTTGACTCGTGGCTGTTCGAGTCGGTCGAGGTGACCGTCAACGACCTGACCAGCGTCGCGGTCGCCTCCGGCGCGATGACGCTGGCGGAGCTGTGCGACGGCGACACCGCCAAGCGGTGCGCCAGGCTCGGCCTGATCTGATCTCCGTTCACCCGGAGGTCACGTCACGGGCTTACGGTGAAGTTTCGTCCTTCACCCCACTCGGAGGTTCTCGATGAAACGCCCGTCCCTGCTCGCCGCCGCCCTGCTGGCTTCCGCGCCCCTCCTGCTGACACCGGTCGCCCAGGCTGGCCCGTCCGCCCATGACCGTGACGTGCGCTTCTCCACGTTCAACGCGTCCCTCAACCGCAATGTCGCCGGCCAGCTGGTCGCCGACCTCTCGACGCCCGGCAACGTCCAGGCGGCCAACGTCGCCGAGACCATCCAGCGGGTCCGTCCCGACGTGTTGCTGGTCAACGAGTTCGACTACGCCCCCGAGGCCGTCGACCTGTTCCGCGACAACTACCTCGAGGTCTCGCACCACGGCTCGGCACCGATCGACTACCCCTACGCCTACATCGCGCCGTCCAACACCGGTGTGCCCAGCGGGCACGACCTCGACAACGACGGCTCGATCGGCGGCGGCAACGACGCCTACGGCTTCGGGCTCTTCGAGGGCCAGTACGGCATGGTCGTCTACTCGAAGTACCCGATCGACACCGACGCGGTCCGCACGTTCCAGACGTTCCGCTGGGCCGACATGCCCGGTGCGATGCTGCCGGACGACCCGGCCACCCCGGAGCCGGCCGACTGGTTCTCCGCGGACGAGCTCGACGACGTACGCCTCTCCTCGAAGTCCCATTGGGACCTGCCGATCGACGTCAACGGCTCCACCATCCACTTCCTCGTCTCGCACCCGACGCCGCCGGTCTTCGACGGTCCCGAGGACCGCAACGGCACCCGCAACCACGACGAGATCCGCTTCTGGGCCGACTACATCTCGGGAGCCGACTACATCTACGACGACTCCGGTGTGTACGGCGGACTGCCGGCCACCGAACGGTTCGTGATCGCCGGCGACCAGAACTCCGACCCGCTGGACGGTGACTCGGTGCCGGGCGCCGCGCAGCAGCTCCTCGACCACCCGCGCGTCAACGACGCGAAGACGCCCAAGTCGGCCGGTGGCATCTGGGCCGCAGAAGTGCAGGCCGCGATCAACGTGGACCACGAGTCCCAGCCGCGCTTCGACACCGCCGACTTCGACGACCGCGTCGGCTTCGGCCCGGGCAACCTCCGCGCCGACTACGTGCTGCCGTCGAGGGACCTGAAGATCCTCGGATCGGGCATCTTCTGGCCGACGTCGGACCAGAAGTACTACTACCTGACCGGCAACTTCCCGTTCGTGCCGACCTCCGACCACCGTCAGGTGTGGGTGGACGTCCGCCCGTAGGTCGTCGTCCGCTCCACCACCGGCCGGCCGATACCGGCGCCGATCTCTCTGAGCTCTGCGACGGTCTTGGCCGACCCGTGCTCACTGCCGGCCATCCGGGAGATGGTCTCCTCCATCAGCGTCCCGCCGACGTCGTTGGCGCCCGCCTGCAACATGGCGCGGGTGCCGTCGACGCCGAGCTTGACCCAACTGGTCTGGATGTTCTCGATCGAGCCGTGCAGCATGATCCGGCCCATCGCGTGGACGGCGAGGTTGTCGCGCAGCGTCGGACCGGGGCGGGCGACGCCGGCGAGGTAGATCGGTGAGCTCGTGTGCACGAAGGGCAGCGGCACGAACTCCGTGAAGCCGCCCGTCTCGTCCTGGATGCCGCGGAGCACGCGCAGGTGCTGCACCCAGTGCCGCGGGTTGTCGACGTGGCCGTACATCATCGTCGAGCTCGACCGCAGGCCGACCTTGTGCGCGGTCGAGACGACCTCGATCCACGTCTTCGTCGGCAGCTTGCCCTTGGTCAGCACCCAGCGGACCTCGTCGTCGAGGATCTCCGCGGCCGTGCCGGGGATCGTGTCCAGACCCGACTCGCGGGCCTTGATCAGGAAGTCCTCGATCGACAGGCCGGTGCGGGCCGCGCCGCTGACGATCTCCATCGGGCTGAAGGCGTGCACGTGCATGCCGGGCACCCGCTGCTTGACCGCCGAGACGAGGTCGAAGTAGGCCGACGCCGGCAGCTCCGGGTCGATCCCGCCCTGCATGCAGACCTCGGTCGCCCCGAGCTCCCAGGCCTCCTGCGCGCGGTCGGCGACCTGCCCGAGGGACAGCGAGAACGCGTCGGCGTCCGTCTTGCGCTGCGCGAACGCGCAGAACCGGCAGCCGACGTAACAGATGTTGGTGAAGTTGATGTTGCGGTTGACCACGTAGGTGACGTCGTCGCCGACGGTGTCCCTCCTCAGGTCGTCGGCGAGGCGGCAGACCGCCGTGAGCAGGTCGCCCTCCGCGGTCATCAGCGCCAGGGCCTGGTCGTCCGTGAGGCCGGCCGGGTCGGCCTCGGCGGCTCGCAGTGCGGCGTACCCGTCGATGTCTGTGGATACTCCGTGACGAACGGACCCTGATCTCGCCGATTCGAGGGTCCGTTCGTCACGGACTATCTCGGCGATCGCGGCCCAGTCGCCGTAGACGCTGTCGAAGTCGTCGCGGCGGTCCTTCGTGCGACCGGTGGTGTCGATGGTCGCGTTGAGGTCGGTGCGGCCGGAGCCCTCGAGGGCAGCGTCGGGCTCCTGCCACGGCCTGCCTTCGGGGCGTACGCCGATGCGCGCGAGCCCGTCGGGGAGCGCGAGCGCGTCGAGGTGGGCGTCGAGGCGCGGGTCGAGCCAGGGGGTGCGCTGGCGCACGTAGTGCGGGTGCACCGTCAGGCGGGGCGCGAGCTCGAACCCGGCCTCGGCGGTGACCGCGCGCAGCCGCTCGATGGAGGGCCAGGGGCGCTCCGGGTTGACGTGGTCGGGGGTCAGGGGCGAGACGCCACCCCAGTCGTCGACGCCGGCGTCGAGCAGCGCCCGACACTCGGAGCTGTCGACGAGGTTGGGCGGGGCCTGGATCCGCATCGTCGGCCCGAGCAGGATCCGGGAGACGGCGATCGCCGCGCGGTACT
>JBDSPC010000303.1:0-4878 GCA_039914485.1 Nocardioides sp. | reverse complement strand
CGAAGAGGTCGGTCACGAACCCCGGGCTCAGCATGAGCGTGCCGCCGATCAGGATCAGCGCACCGTCGGCCAGCTCCTTCGCGGGCATCTGGCCGCTGTTGACGGCCGTGCGCAGCGCGGCGAAGGCACGCCCGCCCTCGCGCCGGATCAGCCACGTTCCCAGGATGCTGTCGGCGATCAGGAGCAGGATCGTCCACCACGGGCCGATCACCTGCCCGACCTGGATGAGCACGAAGATCTCGACCAGCGGCACCACCACGAAGGCCACCAGGAGCAGCCAGCCAGGGATCCTGCGTCGGTTCATCGAGCGCTTCCCCGCTTGCGTCGTCGCAGCGCCGCGCGCAGCTGCTGACGTCGTTCGTGCAGGCCCCAGACGGTGATCTTCCTCAGGGACTCGCTGGCGACCTGGCCGCTCATCTTGGAGTCGCCGCGCACGCGCTCGATGAATTCGATCGGCACCTCGACGACCTTGAGCCCGGCCATGAGGGTGCGGTAGGCCATGTCGGTCTGGAACACGTAGCCCGTCGAGGTCACGGTCGCGAGGTCGATCTTCTCCAGCGTGTGCCGGCGGAACAGCCGGAACCCCGCGGTGGCGTCCTTGACGCCCATGCCGAGGAGCAGCCGGACGTAGATGTTGCCGCCGCGCGACAGGAGCTCGCGGCGGCGCGGCCAGTTGACGACCGAGCCGCCGGGGACGTAGCGCGACCCGATCACGAGGTCGGCGCCGGGCAGCGCGGTCAGCAGCCGGTGGAGCTGTTCGGGCTGGTGCGAGCCGTCCGCGTCCATCTCGCCGATGACGTCGTAGCCCTGCTCGAGGGCCACCGCGAAGCCGTGGAGGTAGGCCGCACCGAGTCCGCCCTTCGCCGTACGGTGCAGGACCTGCACCCGGGAGTCGGCGGCCGCCAAGCGGTCAGCGATGTCGCCGGTGCCGTCGGGCGAGTTGTCGTCGACCACGAGGATGTCGACGTCGGGCTGTGCCGCGCGCAGCCGCTCGACGATCGGCTCCAGGTTGGTGGCTTCGTTGAAGGTGGGGACCACCATCACGACCCGGCCCAATCCGTGGCTGCTGTCGGGTGTGCTCACTGGTCTCCCCTCGGGTGTTCGAAACCCAGATCATGCCGTCCCTTGCGACGATACGTGACCAGAATGAATGCAATCGAGAGGAACGTGACTCCCACGATGACGCGTCCCGGCCACGGCCCCATCCACACGGCCGGTGTGAGCTCGTCGGCCAGCGTGACGTCGCCGACGACGACGCTGCGGGTGCGCGGGTCGACGGACTCGACGACCTCACCGTCGGGTCCGATGATCCCCGACAGTCCGTTGATCGCGGCCACCACGACATAGCGCCCGGTCTCGATCGCGCGCAGCCGGCTGATCTCGAACTGCTGGTCGATCTGCGCGGTGTTGATGAACATCGCGTTGCTCGTCTGCACGGTGATCAGCTGCCCGCCGTTGGCGACCTGACCGTGGATGGCGTCGTCGTAGGACACGTCGAAGCAGATCGCGTCGGCGACCCTCGCGCCGGCGATCCGGAGCGGCTCCAGGCTCGTCCCGCTCGCCATGTCGCGTGGGATCAGCGCGAGCTGGCCGTAGGTGTCGGGGATGAACGAGCCTCGGTAGGGGATGTATTCGCCGTACGGCACGGGATGACGCTTGGTGTAGCGGTCTCCCCCACCGATCTCGGGCTGCCAGACGATGCCCTGGTTGAGGACTTCCTTCTCCCGGCTCGAGTTGACCATGCCGCCGACCAGGATCGGCACCCCGATCGCGTCCGAGGCCCGGGTGATCTCGCTGTTGGTCTCCACGTCGGTGAAGGGGTCGACCGCGGTGGAGTTCTCCGACCACACCACGAAGTCGACCGGCTGCCTCGTCCCGGCCAGCTCGATCGTGGTCTCGGAGAAGGCCCGGGTGATGTCGCGGTAGTGCGCGAGCACGTCGGTGCCGTCACCGGGCACATCGGCCTGCACGGCCGCGACCGTCATGCTGCGTCCCCGCTCGAGGTCGTACGTCGCCAGCGACGGCACGCAGGTGACGGCGACCAGCCCTGCGGCGGCGACAGCGGCGGCCGCCGGGCGCCGGAGCCGGGACGTGACGAGCCAGGCCAGGAACGTGCCGGTGAGGGCGATCAGCAGGCTGACACCGGTCATGCCGAGCCACGGGAGGGCGGCCGCCCAGAGCGTGTCGGCGGTGGCGAAGGAGAGGCGTCCCCAGGTGAGGCCGCCGAATGGCCAGGCCCCGCGCCAGGTCTCGACGCTGACCCATGCGCAGGCGGTCCACAGGGGCCACCAGCGCAGCCGGGTGACGGCCGCGATCGCCATCCCCAGTGGGGCGAAGTAGATCGACTGCGCGACCGTGAGGGCCCCCCAGGCGTCCGGTCCGACGACCCGCAGCCACCACAGCACGCCACCGAAGAACGCGAGCCCGAAGAGCCAGCCGATCAACGCGCCCGCGCGGAGGCGGCGCCCCCGGATGCAGAGCACCAGGATCGCGATCCCGACCGGCATCGCGGGCGCGGATCCGACCGGGGCGAACCCGACGGACAGCACGACGCCGCCGAGCAGGGCAGCGACGCAGCGGATCAACACGCGCACACGCTAGCCGGGAGGTCGTCACCGGTCTCTTGCAGGGGAACGGGAGGGTCGCACACCCTTCGGACCAACCCACTGAACGCTGGCTGCGCACGGCAGGAAGTTGTCTACGGAGCGGGCGCCCCTCCCGTCTCCGCCCTCATGGCGCGAGACCGACCTCCGTGAATCGGAACGGTACGGATGCTGGCAGCACACCCCCCCGATCCGGCCACCCGGACGTCGGTCCGCCATCCATGATCTGCACGGGCGGACCACGGAACCCTGTCTCCCCCGAGTGCGCCTGTCAACGGCCCGCTGACCTGCGAGAACGCTCGTCGTCGCAGGTCAGCGCGGCGGCGTACGGCGAAAGATCGGTCGAAGAATTGTCCGTGGATCGGCGTGTCGGTGCGTGACACGCCGACTCGATCACTCGGGCGGAGTTGCGGCCGGCACGACGACGGTGCCGGTGGCCGTCGTGGCGATCACGGGCGGGGTCAGGGTGGTGGCCGCCCCGGGTGCGTCGGCGGTCGCGGCACCGCGGGCGACGACGCTGACGACGAAGTCCATCACCCGGCTCCGGGTGCCCGCTCTGACCAGCGTCGCGGTGATCTCCAGGACGTCGCCGGCACGCACGGGCGCGTTGAACTGGACATCGGAGTAGGACGCGAACAGGCCCTCGTCGCCGTCGAGCTGGATGCAGAGCTCGGTGGCCACGTCGCCGAAGAGGCCGAGGCTGTAGGCGCCGTCGACGAGGTTGCCGGCATAGTGCGCGTGGCTGTAGGGGACGTAGCGGCGGTGGGTGACGGTGGTGCCGATGCGCGAGTCAGTCATGAAGCTGTCCTGGTGGTGAGGCGGTGGACGATGAAGGAAGCGACCTCGCCGGGCGTCGTGCCGCGGCTGAAGACCCGGTCGACGCCGAGCTCGTCGGCCATCGTCTCATCGAACCGCGGGCCGCCGACGACGAGCAGCGGACGCTTGGCGGCCGGGTAGGACTCGCGGAAGGCCGCCGACATCTCGCGGGTGTTGAGCAGGTGCGCGTCGCGCTGGGTGACGACCTGGGAGACGAGCACGGCATCGGCCTTCTCCTGGCGGGCGGCCTCGACGAGGTCGGGCACGGAGACCTGGGCGCCGAGGTTTACGACCTTGACCTCGCGGTAGTACTCAAGCCCCTTCTCCCCCGCGAACCCCTTGATGTTGAGGATCGCGTCGATGCCGACCGTGTGCGCGTCGGTGCCGATGCACGCACCCACCACGACCATCCGGCGGCGCAGGGACCGCTTGATCGAGGCGTTGGCCTCCTTCGGCGTCAGCAGCGGGTAGTCGCGCTCGACGATCTCGACCTTGCTGGGGTCGACGAGGTGGTGCACGCGGCCGTAGACCACGAAGAAGGTGAAGTCCGGCCCCATCGGCTTGGCGTGCACGACCATGGCCGGGTCCATGCCCATCTTGTTGGCGAGCTGGGCCGCGGCGCCCTCGGCGACCTTCGAGTGCGCCATCGGGAGCGTGAAGGACAGCTGGACCATGCCGTCGCCGGTCGTGTCGCCGTACGGACGAATGATCTTCGACTCGGTCATCGGTCGCCTTCCAGGATCTCGGTGGCGGGGTTGTAGTAGTCGCGGGCCTTCTTGGCGACACCTTCCAGGCCGCGGCCCTTGTCGGCCGGACGCTTCATCAGGCCGAACGTGCCGTCGGCGATCGCGTCGAGCAGGCCGTTGTCGTGGCCCTCGATGTCCTTGAGCAGCTGGATCGAGTCGCCGAGCACCTCCTGGGCGCGGTTGACGATGAAGCCGCCGGGCTTGGGTGCGAAGTCCTCGTGCAGGTTGCCGGCCGCATTCATGACGTAACGGACGTTCTGCAGCGCGAGGTCGCGGTCGGAGAGCCATGGTGTGACGACGGCCTCGGTCATCATCCCGACGAGCAGGATGCCCTGGTCGGTCAGCGCGCCGACGTGGTTGAAGAAGCCGTCGAGGAGATAGCCCTTGAAGACGTCGCCGGTCATGTGCCGCGTCGGCGGCATCCACTTGAGCGGCGCCTTCGGGAACAGGTCGCGCGCGAGCATGGCGTGGGCGAGCTCGAGGCGGAACGAGTCGGGCACCTCGGGGTCGATCTCGAACGCGTGCCCGAGGCCGAGCTGCCAGTCCTCGAGGCCGGCCTCCTTGGCGAAGTACTCGTTGAGGAGCTGGCTGGTGGTCACCGTGTGCGCGGCCTCGACCGCGTCGGCGGTGGTGAGGTAGTTGTCCTCGCCGGTGTTGATGATGATGCCGGCGCGGGCGTGGACCTGGCGGCTGAAGCGCTGGTCGACGAAGGT
>JBDSPC010000292.1:0-7038 GCA_039914485.1 Nocardioides sp. | reverse complement strand
CCACAGGCTCACGCCGTAGCAGGCCCAGACGACGGCCATCAGCGCGACGGCCCGCACCAGGTCGGGAGCGGCGAAGCAGACCTCGACCCCGGCCAGCCGGCGACCCAGGAACCGCAGCACCGGCGGCGCAAGCGCGACCGCGCTGCCGAGGACCAGCAGCAGCCACCACACGGTGTCGAGATCGGTGGACACCGCTCCCCCGGCGATCAGCAGGCCGCCGAGCCCCAGCCCGCTGAAGGTGTGCAGCATCAGGAACAGCGCGGAGGCCGTGACACTCGAGCGCGCGGGCACACCGTGCCGTCGACCCAGCTGCGCCTGGACGGCGAAGCTCCAGACGGAGCCGGGGACGTACTTGCCGAGCTGACCGACGAAGAAGACCGCTCCCGCGTCGCGCAGCGGCACCGGCGAACCGAGCCCCGCGAGCAGCGCCCGCCACAACAACCCGGTGAGCGCCAGACCAAGAGCCGCGCACAGCACGGCACCGACCAGCCGGACCGCCCCCGTGGAGCCGGCCGCGGTCCCGATCTCGCCCCATCGTCCATCGAACCCCCACCAGGCGAAGCCGATGACGAGCAGGACGAAGACGATCCGGGCAGCCTTCATGCGGTGCCGGCGGGTCGCAGCAGCGCGGTGCGGGTCGGATACGGCAGGGCCGGCGTGAGGCCGCGAGTCATGGTCACGACGAGCCGGTCGCCGATGGTGTCGATCGCGTCGACGTAGCGACGACGGTCGACGTTGTCGAAGACGATGATGCCCTCGGCGGAGAGTCGTTCGACCGCGCGGGCCAGGCAGGCCTCGCGGGCCCGGCCGTCGATGACGATCACGTCGAAGAAGCCGTCCACGTCGTCGATCGCATCGACGTAGTCCGCGAAGTCGAGGCCGCCGTGCCCGTGCTTGGCCGAGGGGACGCTCGGGGTCGTGCTCGACACCGGCTCGACGACCTGCAGGGTCACGTTGGCCGGCAGTCGCGGCGAGAGCTGGGCGGCCCAGCCCGCGTGGTGCTCGACGGAGTGCACCGAGCCGGCGCGGGCGGCCAGCCACAGCGTGGACGCGCCCGAGCCCCACTCGAAGACGCGGGCGCCGGCGTGCTCAGCCAGGTACGCCGACACCTGGTCGGCCGAGTCGAAGGTCCACCAGGGCAGGTCCAGCGCGCCCAGGCTGTCCACGTCGTGGATCGCGAACAGGGACACGAGCCACGTCGCCGTACGCGATCGAGGCGCGCGGCGCTCGATGGACGCCAGGATGCCGAGGGCGCGCAGGACGGCGCCGACGGCGCGGACGATGCGGATGTAGAGGGTCTTCACAGGATTCCTGCCATGTCGATGGAGGTGTCGATGGAGGTGTCGATGGGCGCCGTGGGCACGCGCAGCATGTCGAAGCGCGCGCGCTTGGTGTGCTCGAGATTCGTCTCGATCAGGGCGCGGTTGGTGCGGATCAGGTCGGAGATGATGCCGAGCATCAGGCAGAGCGACGACATGACGATCAGCGCTGCGCCCGCCAGCAGCGACTGCACGTGACCGCCGCCGTCGCCCGTCGCGGTGAGGACGGCATAGCGGAGGTACGGCGCCATGCCGAGCACTCCGAACAGTGCCGCCATCACGCCGAAGATCACGTAGGGCCGATACATGACGTAGGCCCGGGTGATGGCCGCGCCCGAGCGGAAGACGTGCTGCCGGGTGGAGGAGAACAGCCGCGACTCGCGCGTCTTGGCGTTGGTGACGACCGGCACGCTCGCGATCGCGAGGTTCTTGTTGCCGGCCTGGATGATCGTCTCCATGCAGTAGGAGAAGCGGGTGACGGTGTTGAGCCGCATCAGGCTCTCGCGCGAGTAGGCCCGGAACCCGCTGGCGGCGTCGGGCAGCTCGGTGCGGGCCGCGAGGTTGACGACGTGCGAGCCCCACCGCTGCAGCGCCTTCTTGGACGGCGAGAAGTGGTCGATCAGCCCCACCTGGCGGTCCGCGATCACGATGTCCGCCTCGCCGCGCAGGATCGGCTGCACGAGGTCGGCGATCCGGCCCTGGGGGTACTGGTTGTCGCCGTCGGTGTTGACCACGATGTCGGCGCCCAGGGCGAGCGCGTGGTCGATGCCGTCGGTGAAGGAGCGGGCCAGCCCCTGGTTGCGGTGGTGCCGGACGAACTCGGTGACGCCGTGGGCGCGCGCGACCTCGATCGTGCGGTCGGTGGAGCCGTCGTCGATGACGAGCACGACGATCTCGTCGATGCCCGGGATCTGCTGGGGGATCGAGGACAGGACGAGAGGGAGGGTCTCCTCCTCGTTGAGGCACGGGACCTGCACGACGAGCATCATGCGGCGGACGCTAGGAGCGGCGGCGGGCCCGGACGGGGCGTCGAGGTGACAGGCGGACGAACAGTGGGCGAGCGTCCGCTACGCCGCTCGCCCGGGGCCAGACCCGGTCGGACAATGGCCCCCATGTCTCGCTGGGCCCTGCCGACCGCGCTCTTCTGCGTCGTGGCGAGCGTCTACGCGCTGACCGTGAGCACCAACCCGAGCCCCGACGCGTTCACCGCCGACTTCGCCGCCTGGCACATCGCCCGCACCGGCGACCCGGTGCCCGACATCTCCGACTTCCCGATGCTCGACCACAACATCATCCGCGAGACCTGGATCGTGACCACCGCCGACGAGCGCGAAGCGGTGGGCCGGGCACCGGGCGTGATCGCCGCCGCCGTGCCGGCCTACCTGCTGCTGCCGTCGGCCACGATCAGCGCGGTGCCGGGCGGGCTGATGGCGGCCCTGCTCAGCGCCGTGGCGGTGACGCTGTTCTTCCTGCTGCTGCGCGACCGGACCGGATCGCGCACCGCGCTGATCGCGGCCCTGCTGCTCGCCTTCGCGACCCCCGTCTGGTCCGTGGCGGCGGACGCGATGTGGCCGCACACCCTCACCACGCTCGGGATCGTCGGCATGGCCTGGTCCGCAGCGCGGTCCGCGGACCGCCGCCGCTGGTGGCTGGTCGGGCTGTTCGGCGGGCTCGCGCTGTGGGGCCGCCTGCATGCCGCGATCATCTGCGCGGTCCTCGGAGTCGGTACGTCGATGTCCCGGCGACTTCCGGGGCTCGCGGCGCGCGCCGGAGCGACCGCGCTCCTGTCCCTCGCCCTCATGGCCGGCTGGACCCGCTGGATGTACGGCTCCTGGGACCCGAGGTCGGGCTATCGGGCGGGCGACTTCGGCGGCCACGCACTGGACCTGCCGAACTACCTGGGCTTCGTCCTCTCCGCCGACCGCGGGCTGCTCTGGTGGTGCCCGCTCCTCGTCCTGCTGCTGCCGGCTGCGTGGCGCAACCGGCACGAGCTGCCGGACTGGGCGCGCTGGCTGGCAGTTGGTGGCGTGACCTACCTGCTGAGCCAGGCGGTGCTCAACCGGTTCAGCGGCGGCGACCAGTTCTACGGCTACCGCACCAGCCTCGAGCTGGTCGTGTCGCTCGCTCCGGCGCTGGCGCTGAGCGCCCACCGCCTCACCGATCGCGCGCGCCGCTGGTTCACGCCCCTGGCCGTGCTGCAGGTCGCGCTGATCGCGCCCGGTGCCATGGTCGACGGCTTCCACTCCCCCGTGGCCGATGTGTGGTGGCGCAACGCGTTCCTCGACGCCTGGTGGAGTCGCCCTCTCGAGATGCTGCCGCTCGCCGTCGTGGCGCTCCTGGGTGCGTTGTTCGCCGTACACGTGTTGAAAGGGGGTTGGATGGGCAGGCTGCTCGAGGCGGACGCACCCAGCCCGCACGAAACCCGACACCCACATGGGGGAACACATGTCCCGGACACGCGCCCTGATCACCCTGTTCATCGCGCTCGGCCTCACGATCGGCCTCACCGGCCCCGCTGAGGCCAAGCCACGCAAGTGGCCCAAGGGCGCGATCACCTACGTCGACCTCTCCAAGGATCCCGACGCGGTGAAGATCGCCGTGAAGACGTGGAACAAGAGCGGCCTGAACATCCACTTCAAGAAGGTCAAGAGCAAGCGCAAGGCCCGCGTGGTCATCCAGGACACGAAGAAGGTGCCCGGGGGCTGCGGCACCGGCTACGGCACCCTCGGCTACCCCGGCCCCGGCCGCAAGGCCTTCGTCAGCATCCTGCACGGCACCGACGCGGACGGTCAGGGTTGCGCCTTCCCGGGCCAGGCCCAGGTCGTGACCCACGAGCTCGGGCACGTGCTCGGCCTGACCCACTACATGGCCGGCTGCTCCCTCATGAACACCTCGCACATCAACGGCGTCGCGCCTTCGCAGTGCATCGCACCCGAGGACGCCAAGCCCGGCATCTGGCACTGCCGCCTGCTCGAGCCGATCGACCTCAAGCGGATCAAGCGGATCTACGGCGGCAAGCCGAAGGTCAGTGAGCCGGCGTACTGCGACGCGATCGACATGATTCCCGCGACCGGTGCCGTCACGCCCATGGTCGACGAGTACGGCTACGTGGACCTCGACATCGTCCGGGCACCCGAGCCGGCGGTGCCCGGTTGGATCGGCACGTGGGGACTCGGCATGCCCGGCTACGAAGTCCACATCACACCCGGCGCCTGCACTGCCGTCGCCGGCGACGACGCCACGACAGACACGCGCACCACCTGGGACGAGATTCCCGTCGGCGGTACGCAGCGGGTCCTCCTGAACCCGCTGCCGGTCGGCCCCAACTGCATCACGGTGTGGCAGTTCGACCAGGGCTACAACTTCGCCAAGCTCTCGACGTCGGTGATCGTCGAGGGCACGGTGGCCCGTGCGACGGCGTCGCGCCCCGTGCTGCGGCAGGCATTCCGGACGCCGGCGAAGACCTTCGCCAACTGAGTCAGAGGTGGCTGGCGACGTCGCGGCTCAGTGAGAGGGCGCGGCGTCCCCAGTCCGGGCTCGCCCCGGCGAGCCCGCACGACGGCGTGATGACGAGGTGCTCGCGCGCCTCCGCGGGGTCGAGGCCGAGCATGTCCAGCCAGCGCAGGACCTGCTCGGTCAACGCCTTCTCGGAGGGTACGGCGACGGGATCCGTCGAGGGCACGACCCCGAGCGCCACGACCAGCCCGTCGTCGAGCGCCTGCGCGAGCGCATCGAAGTCCTTCGCGCCCAGCACGGCGTGGTCCACCGACAGCCCGCGAGCACCTGCGTCGACGACCAGCTGCCACGGCACTCCGGGCGCGCACGAGTGCACCCACGGCTCGGCGCCCGCGTCGGTGATCGCGGCCAGCACGATCTCGAGCGCTGCCGATGCCTCGGGCGGGTGCACCGTCCGGTGTCGGCCGAAGCCTGACGCGGTCGGCACCCGGGCTTCGAGCACGGCCGGCAGCATCGGCTCGTCGACCTGGATGATCAGCCGCTCGACGCTGGGCAGCCGACGACGGAGGTCGGCGACATGGCCGCGCACGCCTTCGGCCAGCGCCTGCGCGAGGTCGCGCCTCGCCCCGTGGTCGGAGAGCACCTTGTCGCCGCGCGGCTTCTCGACGGTCGCGGCCAGTGTCCAGGGTCCGGTGACCTGGGCCTTGAAGGCGCCGTCATAGTCCTGCGCCTGCTCCTCGACCTGGTCGAGGTCCTGCGCGAGCAGTGATCGGGCGCGGCGGTGGTCGATGCCGGACGCGTCGGTCAGCCGCCAGCCGGCGCGTTGGAGGTCGACGCCGATCCCGTCCACGATCGCGAGCGCGCGACCGGTCATGTTCGCGATCACTCCCCTGCCGGGGAGCTCCGGCACAAAAGCGAGGTCGGGCAGCTCGCCCAGCGTGAGGCGGACCGCTTCGACGTAGGCCCGAGTGTCGTCGCCGGGCATCGACCCGACGCCGGTCGCGAGCGTCACGCGAGGGCCTCCTGCAGGCTGGCACTGCGGTCGGTGGCGTTGATCGTGGCCGAGCCGACGACACGGGTGCCGTCGTAGATCACGGCCGCCTGGCCGGGCGCGATGCCCTCGGCCGGGTCGAGCAGCTCGACCTCGACGGTGTCCTCGAGAACGCGCACGGTCGCGCGGTGCTCGCCGCCGTGGGCGCGCAGCTGCACGGTGACGTCGGGCCCGTCGAGCACGGACGGGACGGTGCCGCACCAGCGCGGCTTGATGCCGGCGATCCGGTCGATCTTCAGGCCCGCGCGCGGGCCGACCTTGACGGTCCCGGAGACCGGTTCGATGTCGAGGACGAAGCGCGGCTTCCCGTCGGCGGCGGGCACGCCGAGGCGCAGGCCGCGGCGCTGGCCGATGGTGAAGGCGACGGTGCCCTCGTGCTGGCCGAGCACCTCGCCCGTCGTCGAGTCGACGATGTCGCCAGACGTGTTGGGCAAGCGGTCGCCGAGCTTCTCCTTGAGCCAGCCGGCGTTGTCGCCGTCGGCGACGAAGCAGATGTCGTGGGAGTCGGGCTTGTCGGCGACCAGCAGGCCGCGGTCGGCCGCTTCTCGGCGTACGGCGGGCTTGGCCGTGTCACCGAGCGGGAAGAGCGAGTGCGCGAGCTGGTCCTGGGTGAGGACACCGAGGACGTAGGACTGGTCCTTCCCCATGTCGACAGCGCGGTGCATCTCGATCAGGCCGTCGGCTCCGGTGCGCAGCTGGGCGTAGTGGCCGGTCGCGACCGCGTCGAAGCCGAGCGCCAGCCCACGGTCGAGGACGGCCGCGAACTTGATCTTCTCGTTGCAGCGCAGGCACGGGTTGGGCGTGCGGCCGGCGGCGTACTCGTCCATGAAGTCCTCGACCACGTCCTCGTGGAACCGCTCGGAGAGGTCCCAGACGTAGAACGGGATGCCGATGATGTCGGCCGCGCGCCGGGCGTCGTTGCTGTCCTCGATGGTGCAGCAGCCGCGAGCCCCGGTGCGGTAGGACTTCGGGTTGCGCGAGAGCGCGAGGTGGATGCCGGTGACGTCATGGCCGGCCTCCGCAGCGCGGGCAGCGGCGACGGCGGAGTCGACGCCGCCGGACATGGCAGCGAGGACCTTCATCGTGCCTTCGCCGACCTGGCGCGTTCGACGACCGGACCGATCGCCTCGACGAGGGCGTCGACGTCGGCGGACGTGGAGGTGTGGCCGAGGGAGAACCGCAGCGAGTGCCGGGCCTGGTCGTCGTCGCAGC
>JBDSPC010000250.1:0-8992 GCA_039914485.1 Nocardioides sp. | reverse complement strand
GGTTCACGGTCGCTCCCGAGGTCGTGGCGGCGATGACCGACATGGCGGAGCGGATCACGATCGTCTCCGCCGAGCGGGTCCGCGACGAGCTGGTCAAGCTCGTCCTCTCGCCCGACCCCGTCGCCGGTCTGCGGCTGCTCGTGGAGACCGGCCTCGCCCAGCACGTCCTGCCTGAGCTTCCGGCGCTGGCGCTGGAGCGCGACGAGCACCACCGGCACAAGGACGTCTACGAGCACACCCTGACCGTGCTCGAGCAGTCGATCGACCTCGAGGACCGGCTGGTCGATCTCACCGGGGGCGGCCCCGACTTCATCTCCCGCTTCGCAGCGCTGATGCACGACGTGGGCAAGCCGCGGACCCGCAAGTTCGAGGCCGGTGGCATCGTGACCTTCCACCACCACGACGTGGTCGGCGCCAAGATCACCCGCAAGCGGATGCAGGCGCTGCGCTTCTCCAACGCCGAGATCGACGCGGTGTCCAAGCTGGTCGAGCTGCACCTGCGCTTCCACGGCTACGGCTCGGGCGAATGGACCGACGCCGCCGTCCGCCGCTACGTCCGCGACGCCGGAGACCAACTCGAGCGCCTGCACATCCTCACCCGCGCCGATTGCACGACCCGCAACCAGCGCAAGGCCGACCGGCTGCGCAAGACCTACGACTCGCTCGAGGAGCGGATCGAGCGGCTGGCCGAGCTGGAGGAGCTGGCCTCGATCCGGCCCGACCTCGACGGCGCCCAGATCATGGAGATCCTGGGCATCCCGCCGGGCCGGCGCGTGGGCGCCGCCTACAAGCACATGCTGGAGCTGCGCATGGACCACGGGCCGATGAGCGAGGACGAGGCCCGCGCCGCGCTGCTCGTGTGGGCCGAGGCCAACCCGGAGGCCTGACGGCTCACGCCTGGGGGTGGATTCCCCACGGCCGGTCGACGGGCAGGGTGACGCCGCCCTCGTTGCCCGGCACGACCTCGCACTCGCCGTCGGGCACGGTGCAGGTGATCAGCACCGGCCGGGGGTCGCTGTCGTCGAGCGTGCTGGTGAGGCCGACCGCCGTCGTGTCGTCGAGCCAGCCGGTGAGCGTCCAGGAGTCCAGGTCCGGGCTGCCGGGCAGTGCGGGTGGGGCACTCGGGTCGGCCGCGAAGCGGGTGGTGACCGGCTGTCCCCGGTCGGGTCGCAGCTGGGGTACGGCGCCGAACGGCTGCTCCGGGATCGACCACGTGTGGGCAGGGTTCCAGTGCGGCGGCTCGGGTCGCAGGTCCCGGAGCCCCTCGGTGTCCTCCGCGACCGACGCCTCTCCTGTGCTGAGGTCGTAGGCGATCGTGTCGTCCAGGCCGCGGACGTAGGCGGTGTCACCCGTGATGCCGTGGACGTCGACGGGCAGCTCCTCGTAGAGATCGGTCCAGTCGACATCGCTGGTGTCGTCGGGGACCAGGCCCTCGTCGCTGCGCACCACCTCCTCGCCCGTGGTCAGGTCGACCACCACGGCCTCGCGCGGGCCGTCGTCGCCCTCGGGCCGGTCGAGGAAGGCGAGCCAGCGTCCGTCGGCCGACGTGCGCAACGAGGGAGCGTAGGGGTTGGCGTCGGTGTCGACGACCTCGCCGGCGGCCGTGGCGAGCTCGAAGTCGACCTCGGAGTCCTGGTCGGCGGAGAGGTACCAGACCCCCGAGCCGGCCACGACGTAGCTGCCGACGGGCTGGTCGAGCTCGATCACGGTCCCGTCAGGCAGGTGCACCTCGGAACCGGTGCCCCAGACGAGGCCGTCGGTCGCGATCGGGTCGGTGGTGCTGGGCCACGCCGGGTCGCGGCCCGACGTCGCGTCGTCGTTGCAGCCGGTGACCGCGACCAGGAGCACGCCCAGCGCGATCGTCGTGCGCCACCGCGAGGTCACGAGGTGAACCTCTGAAGGAACCCGAAGAGGTTGTCGGCGCCGGCGTCGGTCTCCTCGTAGTCGTTGGCCGCGGCGACCAGGCCCTCGGCCGTCGTCCCCGAGGAGATCCGCGACTCGCCGATCCAGGTCGCCGTCGTGTCGAGGTGTGTGTCGACGGTGCTCACGAACGCGCCGGCACCGGGCACCTCACCGAGGCTGTTCGGCGGGAGGTTCAGCCGCGAGACGCGTGACTCGACCCGGTCGAGGCCGCTCTCGGCGTCGAAGAACCACGAGCTGGCCGCCTGCAGGGTCGCCGGCACCACCGCCACCTGCCCGGCCAGCCCGAGGTCGCCGTACGGCGTCACCGTCATGCTCATGCCGGCCCACATGTCCTCAGGGTCGTCCTTGCTGCCCGGTGTGGCATAGGGCGTGGCGCCGGACTCGTGCGTCGAGACGATGCCGTCGGGCAGCATCACCAACCCCTCGGACATGTTGGGCAGGGCCACGGTCCGCAGCGGATCACCCAGACCGCCGCCGCTGGTGACGTCGCCCAGGTTGTAGCTCGAGAGCTGGCTGCCGTTGTCGCGACCGAACGACGTGCTGAAGACGATCTCGTTGCCGCGGACGGCGATCCCCTGGGTCTCCTCGGGGATCTGGAAGGGGCCCTGCTCGTTGCCCCACGACTTCGTGCCCGGATCCCAGGTGTAGGTGTGCATGCTGCCGGGGCCCTCGCCCTTCTCGGTGAACGAGCCGACGTACATCGTGTTGCCCGAGATGGTGCTGGACGCGCCCGCCTTCACGGTCTGCGGGTGGCCGCTCGGTGTGACCGTCGCGTTCGGTGACGTCAGGTTCAGCTGGGCCATCGAATAGGGCACCAGTCTCGGCGGGCTGTCGCTCGAGCTGACCCAGACCGTCCCGTCGTGGACCACGACGCCGCCCGCGTGGTTGGGCGGGGTGTCGCCGTCCAGTGCGCCGAGCTCGACGGTGTTGAGGACCTCGCCCGTGTCGGGGTCGATCACGCTGAGCTTGGCGAGGAAGACCGTCTCGCCCGTCTTCGGGTCGACTGCCTCCTCGTAGCTCGTCTGCACGAGGTTGCCCGTGTCGGGGTCGTAGCCGAGGCCTTGCGGTGTCCACGGGCGGTCGTCCTGGCCGGTGGCCAGGGTCTCGGGGATGAGCGGGCCGGGCATGGTGTCGTGGTCGAGGTCGCGGAGCATCGATTTCACCAGACCCAGCTCGAGCCAGTCGTTCTCCTTGGTGGTGAAGGGATCCGCGTCGAGGAAGTCGCGAGCCTCGGCCAGCGTCTCGGTGTAGTAGTCGCGGACGACGAGGAGGTTGCTGGTCGCGGAGAACATCAGCAGGAACATCCCCAGCGCGTCGATGACCTTCGGCTTCTCCTGGCGATACCAGTTGATCTGCTGGTCGGCCTGGTCCTCCATGTGCACGTACCCGTCGGCGGCCATCTCCAGGGCGAGCTTCGTCCGGTTCAGCCGGTTGAAGCACACCTCGGCGGACGCGCGGGTGGCCCACGCGCGCATGTTGTAGCTGCGGCGGGCGAGGTCGCTGTCCCACTCCGGGCGGTCCTGGGCGTAGCGGATCAGCTCGATGTTGTCGCGGACCTTCGTCATCGCGTCGCCGGTGTCCGTGCCGAGCCCCCGGATCGTCCCGACGTGGCCAGAGGTGAGCTCGGCATGGACCGCCTCGGGACCGCTGCCGCCCACCCCCATGTGCTGCTCCTGCTCTCTCGACTGCGCACGGACAGTGTCCACTGCCGGTCGACGTGACTTTGTCAGATCCCCCGGCCCGGGCGTTCGCAAACGTGGCGCTCGACTAGGTTGGCCGACCATGACCGACCCCGTGGCCCCCGTCCTCGAAGAGTCCATCACCATCGATGCCGCCACCGATCGCGTCTGGGCACTCGTCTCCGACCTGGGTCGGATGTCGAGGTGGAGCCCCCAGGTCGTCCGCACGATCGTGCGCGGACGACCGATCAAGCTCGGCACCAAGATGCTCAACATCAATCGCCGCGGCCCGCTCGTGTGGCCGACCCAGACGAAGGTCGTCCGGTTCGAACCCCAGCAGGAGATCGCGTTCCGGGTGAAGGACAACTTCACGATCTGGTCGTTCAGCCTCACCGACGACGGCCACGGCGGCACGGTCCTGACCCAGCGCCGTGAGGCCCCCGACGGGATCTCGCCGATCTCGCGCAGGCTCACCGACACCGTGCTCGGCGGCGTCGCCGACTTCCAGGTCGAGCTCGGTGCGGGCATGCGCGAGACGCTGGCGAAGATCAAGGTCGACGCGGAGCGCTGACGCTTCGCCGTACGACATGACAACGGCCCTGCCCCCAAGGGGGACAGGGCCGAAGGTGTCAGCGAGGACTACTCGCCAGCGATGAACTTCTCGAGCTCGAGGCGACCGAGGTCGTCCGGCATCTGCACCGGCGGGCTCTTCATGAGGTACGTCGAGGCGGCGATGATCGGGCCACCCTGACCGCGGTCCATGGCGATCTTCGCGGCGCGGACGGCGTCGATGATGATGCCGGCCGAGTTGGGCGAGTCCCAGACCTCGAGCTTGTACTCGAGGTTGAGCGGGACGTCACCGAAGGCGCGACCCTCGAGGCGGACGTAGGCCCACTTGCGGTCGTCGAGCCACGCGACGTAGTCGGACGGGCCGATGTGGACGTTCTTGCTGTCGATCTTGCCGGCCAGCTCGCCCTTGAGGTTGGAGGTGACGGCCTGGGTCTTCGAGACCTTCTTGGACTCCAGACGCTCACGCTCGAGCATGTTCTTGAAGTCCATGTTGCCGCCGACGTTGAGCTGGTAGGTGCGATCCAGCGCGACACCGCGGTCCTCGAACAGCTTCGCCATCACGCGGTGCGTGATGGTGGCGCCGACCTGCGACTTGATGTCGTCACCGACGATCGGGACGCCGGCGTCCTCGAACTTCTTGGCCCACACGGGGTCGGAGGCGATGAAGACGGGCAGCGCGTTGACGAAGCCACACCCGGCGTCGATGGCGCACTGGGCGTAGAACTTGTCCGCCTCTTCGGAGCCGACGGGGAGGTAGGAGACGACGACGTCGACCTGGGCGTCCTTGAGGGCGGCCACGACGTCGACCGCCTCGGCGGGCGACTCGTCGATCGTCATGCGGTAGTACTTGCCGAGGCCGTCGAGGGTCGGGCCACGCAGCACGTCGACACCGATGGTGGGGACGTCGGCGATCTTGATCGTGTTGTTCTCCGAGGCGTTGATCGCCTCGGACAGGTCTTTGCCGACCTTCTTGTCATCGACGTCGAACGCCGCGACGAACTTCACGTCGGCGACGTGGTAGTCGCCGAACTTCACGTGCATGAGGCCCGGCACGGTCGCGGTCGGGTCGGCGTCCTTGTAGTACTCGACGCCCTGGATGAGGGAGGTCGCGCAGTTGCCGACCCCCACGATTGCTACTCGTACGGACCCCATAGGGCTCTCCTTGTCTGGCTGGACTTCTTGTGGCTGAAAAATTCTCAGTGGTCTGTGCTGGTTGAACTCGTGGGCAGCTGCGGTGAGAGGGGCTCGCCCCGCTCGGCGGAGATGAGGTCGGAGAGCCAGCGCACTTCGCGCTCGACCGACTCGACTCCGTGCCGCTGCAGCTCGGCGGCGTACCGATTGACCTCGGCCTGGGTGCGCTCGAGGTCCGTCTGGACCCGGGCCAGGCGTTCCTGGAGGCGGGTACGGCGCCCTTCGAGCACCCGCAACCGGATCTCCATGTCCGTGCGGCCGAAGAACGCGAACCGGATGTCGAAGTTGTCGTCCTCCCACGCCGTGGGACCGACTTCCGACATCAGGCGCTCGAACTCGGTGTGCCCGGCGTCGGTGACCTCGTAGACGATCCGGGGCCGGCGCGAGACCGGCGTGGTGGCCGTCATCTCGGAGATGAGGTTGGCCCGGAGCATCTTCTTCAGCGCGGGGTAGAGGGAGCCGTAGGACAGCACCCGACCCCAGCCGAGCATCAGGTTGAGCCGCTTGCGCAGCTCGTAGCCGTGCATGGGTCCCTCGTGCAGCAGTCCGAGGACTGCCAGCTCGATGGTCTCTGCGCGACGTGCCATGCGACCTATCGTAGCGATATATCCATGATCCGTTAATCGGGAGTTATCGGTCTTCCCCCGTACCCTTTGGGCCGTGAGCAAGCGCAGAGCCGACGGTCGTCCTGTCACCCGACGACCCAGCAAGCCCAAGAAGACTGCCGGCACCCGCGCACGCGGTCTGCTGAAGGTGCTGCTGATCTTCGGCCTGGTGGGCACGCTGATCGCGGTGGGCCTGTTCTTCGTGCTCTACAAGGCGATCGAGATCCCCCAGCCCAACGAGGCCTTCAAGGCCCAGACGACCTTCGTCTACTACAGCGGCGGCAAGGACGAGCTCGGCACCTACTACGACGACCAGAACCGGCAGTCGATCCCGCTCTCGGAGATGCCCGAGACGATGCAGGACGCGGTCGTCGCCGCCGAGAACCGCACCTTCTGGACCGACAAGGGGCTCGACCCCAAGGGCATCCTGCGCGCCGCCTTCTCCAACGCGCGGGGCAACGCGCAGCAGGGCGCGTCCACGATCACCCAGCAGTACGTCAAAATCCTCTACCTCTCCAGCGAGCGCAGCTATCAGCGCAAGGTGAAGGAGGCGATCGTCTCCCTCAAGATCCAGAACCAGCTGAGCAAGCGCGAGATCCTCGAGGGCTACCTCAACACCATCTACTTCGGCCGCGGCGCCTACGGCGTCCAAGCGGCCGCCGGCGCCTTCTTCGACAAGGAGGCCAAGGACCTCAGCCTCCGCGAGAGCGCAGTCCTGGCCACCACGCTGAACAACCCGTCGCGCTACGACCCCGACGGCGGACGGGAGGCCAAGCAGGCTCTCAAGGAGCGCTACGGCTACATCCTGGCCGGGATGGCCGACATGGGCACCATCTCCCCCGAGCAGGCCGACAAGGCCGCCAAGAGATTGCCGAAGTTCCCCGAGATCGCCGCCCAGAGCCAGTTCGGCGGACAGAAGGGTCACATGCTGACCCTCGTCAAGAAGGAGCTGCTGGGCCTGGGCTTCGACGAGCAGGAGATCGACGGCGGCGGCCTGCGGGTCACCACGACGTTCACCAAGGACGCCATGGCGGCCGCCGAGCAGGGAGTGCTCGAGGAGCGCCCCGAGGGCTTCGGCGACAAGGAGCTGCACGTGGGCGCGGCCACGGTCGAGGTCGGCACGGGCGCGCTGCGCGGCTTCTACGGTGGCCAGGACTACCTCGACTCGCAGATCAACTGGGCCGCGACCGGCGGCATGGCCGGCTCCACCATCAAGCCGCTGACGATCGCCGCCGCGATCAAGGACGGCTTCGAGCTGGAGGACTCCTTCGAGGGCAACTCGCCGTTCGTGTTCCCCGACGGTCTCGAGGTCCGCAACGAGGGCGGCGGGGACGGCAACGACTACGGCTCGTCCGTCAGTCTCGTCACGGCAGCCGAGGAGTCGATCAACACCGCCTTCGTCGACATGTCGGACTCCATGGACGACGGCCCCCAGAAGATCTACGACATGGCCCGCGCCCTGGGCATCCCGGGTGACGAGACGTCGAAGAAGTACCCCGGCATCCCGGCGCGCAGCACCGACTTCGCCCCCGACGACACCCTGATCACCCTGGGCAGGGGCCGCGTCAGCCCGATCAACATGGCCAACGCCTACGCGACCATCGCCAACGGCGGGGAGCGCGCCGACGTGCACGTGATCGAGAAGGTGGTCGACGCCTCCGGGGAGGAGCGCTACTCCTACAAGCAGAAGACCCGCTCGGCCGTCGACGAGGACATCGCCTCGGACACCTCCTATGCCATGCAGCAGATCGTCCAGAACGGCACCGGGCAGGCTGCGCTCTCGCTGGGCAGGCCGGCCGCCGGCAAGACCGGCACGGCCACCAACGCTCAGGACGAGGTCTCGTCCGCGTGGTTTGCCGGCTACACCCCGCAGATGGCGACGGCGGTGATGTACGTCCGCGGTGACGGCGACAACCAGCTCGACGGCTGGTTGCCGTCCTACTTCGGTGCCGTCTACCCCGCGCAGACCTGGACCGCGATCATGACCTCGATCATGGAGGGGCTCGACGTCGAGGAGTTCCCCGAGCCGGTCTACGTCGACGGCGACGCACCCGACAGCGGCCACGAGCCCTACGTCCCGCCGCCGACCTCGACCTACCAGCCGCCGCCGAAGCCGAAACCCACGAAGTCGGCGACGATCAAGCCGCCGAAGCCCAGTGAGACGCCTACGGAGACGCCGACCCCGACGCCGACCGAGACCGTTCCGACGGAGACCGTGCCGGTCCCGCCGCCCACGACCCCGCCGCCCACGACCCCGCCGCCGACCGTCCCGCCGCCCACCGTGGCGCCATCGCGGACCGCCGCGCGGTGAGCGAATCTTCTCGCGACCGGGTCTCGCCCAGTCGTGAGGACGTCGTCGTCCGCTCCGTCAGCGAGTCGATCGGCGGGCCGCTGGGTGACCACGCCGGCCGGCACCCGTGGTGGACACCGTTGCGCGCCGTGCTGCTGCTGGCCGCCATCGCCATGTCCCTCGGCATCGCGGCCAAGGCGCCCTGCCTCGACATCGCGGGTGACGCCGGCAACACCAACCGCTACACCAACCTGTGCTGGTCCGACGTGTCCACGGCGTACGTCGCCAACGGCTACGCCGAGGGTGTCTGGCCCTTCACCGACGACCTGCAGGTGCGGGCGCGATTCGCACCGGCCTGGGTGCCGCCGCTGCCCGCCTACGTCGGGTTCGCCGCGCAGAAGGTGACCTGGGTGCTCGCCGGCACCCCTGACCTCGCGGCCCGCGCGCAGCTGCCGACCGCCGACGTCGCGCAGGATCCCGACGTCCGGCGCGAGGCCCGGATCTTCACCCTCGTCAACGCCGTCCTGCTCGCGGGCGCGGGCCTGCTGGCCGCCGGGCTGCTGACGGGCGTACGCCGCAGGCGACCGTGGGACGCGGCGGCGTTCGCCGCCGCCCCGGTGCTGGTGCTGTTCTTCCCGATCGCCTGGGACCTGCTCCCGGCAGGTGCCGTGGCGGCCGGCCTCTGGGCCTGGTCGCGTGGCCGGGTCGGCCTGATGGGGATCGCGATCGGAGTC
>JBDSPC010000248.1:0-19780 GCA_039914485.1 Nocardioides sp. | reverse complement strand
TCGAGGTGCGGCGGTAGACGTAGACCTCACCCCCGTGGTCGTCCTTGCGCGGGGCGCGCCCCATCGCCTCGGGCGTGTGCTCCGGACGCACGGTGTCGATCCGACCGGATCGCACCCCGTCGGCCATCAGCTGGACCAGGTCCGCCCACATGGCGCGCCACTGGCCCACCCGCAGGGTGTTGCCCGGACGCAGCGGGTGGATGCGGTGACGGAAGAGCACCTCGGCCCGGTAGACGTTGCCGACCCCGGCCAGCACCGCCTGGTCCATAAGCAGGTCGCCGATCGGGCGGTGACTGGCCTTGATCCGCCGCCACGCGCGGTCCGGGTCGGCGTCGGCTCGCAGCGGGTCGGGGCCGAGCCCGGCCACGATCTCCTCGCGCCGGGCCGAGCCGATCAGCTCGCACTGCGTGGCGCCTCGCAGATCGGCGTACGCCGCAAGATCGGCGCGCACGATCCGCAGCCGCACCTGTCCGACCGGGAGCGGGATCTCCGCGACGCCGGTGTGCACGTCGAAGCCGCCGATCAGGCCGAGGTGGACGTGCACCAGGTGGTCGTGGTCGAACTCGATGAAGAGGTGCTTGCCGACGGAGTCCGCGCCGATGAGGCGCGTGCCGTCGAGGATCGCGGCGTCGGCCTCGAACCGGCCCTGCGGGCTGCCGACGCGCACGAGGCTGCCGGCGAACGCCGTGTCGAGATCGTCGGCGAGCCTCCGGAGGGTGTGCCCCTCAGGCACCCGCCGCGTCCTCCGCAGTGCCCTGGAGTGCGGAGTCCGGCAACGGCGGCAGCTCGCCGGTCTCGTCGTACGTCGACAGCTGGCCGATGCGACGTACGTGCCGCTCGTCGCCGCTGAACGGGGTCGTCAGGAAGACCTCCACGAAGCGGGTCATCTCCTCGACCGAGTGCATGCGACCGCCGACGGAGACGGCGTTGGCGTCGTTGTGCTCACGAGCGAGGACGGCGGTCTCCTCGGACCAGACGAGGGCGCAGCGGATGCCCTCGACCTTGTTGGCCGAGATCTGCTCACCGTTGCCCGACCCGCCGATGACGACGCCGAAGCTGTCCAGTCCCTCTGCCCGGTCGGCGGCAACGCCCTCGGCCGCGCGGAGGCAGAAGCAGGGGTAGTCGTCGAGGGCGTCGTAGATGAAGGGGCCGTGGTCGACGGGCTCGTAGCCGTTGTCGACCAGCCAGGTCATGAGGTGGTCCTTGAGGTCGAGGCCGGCGTGGTCGGAGCCGAGGTGTACGCGCATGGCGGCATTCTCTCAGCCCGCCGTTCGCTCAGGACAGGTGCTGGTCGATGAACGCTGCGCCCTGTCTCACGAGGGGCTCGGAAGCGGTGAACTGGGCGTGCCGCCAGAACCCGTGGTTCTGCCCGAGGCACCGGATCGCGACCGTCTCGACGCCGGTCTCGACGATCCGGCGGGCCAGCTCCTCCCCCTCGTCGCGCAGCGGGTCGAACTCCGCGGTGGCGATGAACGTGGGCGGGAGCGTGCCCAGGTTGGTGGCGTTGAGGGGCGCGAGATCGGGGTTGGTCCAGTCGTCCCGGTCGGCGTACTGCTCCCAGTACCAGCTCGCCTCTGCCTTCTCGAAGCCGCTGGCCTCTGCGACCTCGTAGGACGCGAAGCTCGCCGTCGGATCGAGGAAGGGGTAGATCAGGACGAGCGCCTTGAACCGCCCGGGATTGCGGAGCGCGCCGACGAGGGCGAGGTTGGCGCCGGCTGAGTCGCCGTGGATCGCGTATCCGTCGGTCGGATGCTGCCGCTCCAGCCAGCCGAGGACCGTGTCGATGTCCTCGATCGCAGCCGGGAACCTGTGCTCCGGCGGCTTGCGGTAGCCGATGCTCAGCACCCGCCTCTTGGAGCGGTTGGCCAGTCGCCGGCAGACCCCGTCGTGCACGTCGATGTCGTTGAAGACGAACCCGCCGCCGTGCAGGTGCACGATCACGCCGTCCTCCGGCTCGTCCGGTGTGAACAGCCGGCACGGCACGCCGTCGGCGTCCACGTCGATCGCCTCGGCGACCTCCTCGCGCGGCTGCGCGAGGTTGAAGAGCCGGACCTTCTCCCTGTACGCCGCCAGGTCGAACCCGTCGGCCCGGAAGTCGGGCGTGGCGTCAGCCGCAACGGCGGCACGGACCTCGGGATACATGCCATCCATCCTGCCGGGCGTCGATTACAGCTCGCCACTCGCGGCTGACTCACTGTGGACATGGTGCCACCAGGTGACACCAGGTCCACCCTCAACGTCGATGCGTCGGGCGGTCGGAGCAGCCTGCCGTCAGCGAGCCATCAAGGCGTCGAGTCCGACGGCAAGGGCGGCGGCGACCCGGAAGTCGACGCGGCGGTCCGGCACGGTCACGTTGTAGCGGTCTCCGATCGACAGCTTCCGCTCGACCGAGAACAGCGGCTGGCCCTGGCCGTCGACGAAGTCGAAGTGGATCGGCAGGAAGGAGAGGTCGGTGAAGCGACGGAGCAGAGCGATCAGCTGGTTGCGCTCTTGACCTGTCCCGGCGAAACCCGGCCCCTCGACGTGAAAGGTGGATCGGAGCAGCGAGGCGCCGAAGTCCTTGCGGAAGAAGCCGATCTGCTGCCCGGCCTCGTCAGTGACGTCATAGCCGGAGCCGAGGTCCATCACCTTGCGCGCCTTGAACCCGAAGACCGGGCGCGACTTCGCGACGTCGGAGAAGAACGTCACCTGCTCCTTGAACGCCATCCGCTTCTGCTCGGCGAGCGCGAGCAGCCGCACGGGGTTGAAGGCCTGGTCGGCCTCGGAGATCTCATAGCGATTGACCATCATCGTCAGCTTCTGCTTGACGACGAAGGTGGGGACATACATCTCGGCGGCAGGCTGGTCGGTCATGGCGCGAGCCTAGCCATGGCGCGGTGTCGAGCGACCGAAGCGGGCCAGCAGGTGCCAGACCCGCTTGACCACCTGAGGGTCATGCTCGCCGACCCGACGGGTGGCCGCGATGAGATCGGGCGTCAGCTCAGGACCGAGGGAGCGGGCCAGGGCCAGTGGCTCGGGCCCGCGGTAGTCGACCGGCAGGTCCGCGGTCGCAGTGCGGTAGCCGGCGTGGAACTCAACGGGGCACCCCAGCTGTTCAGCCGCCTCCGCACCCGGCCCGAAGCATGGCAGGGGTCCAGCGCCAGCGCCTCGACATCGCAGTCGAACCGGACGCCGCCGTGGACCTGCGCCTCGACGTAGTCATCGAGAGGATCGTCCCTCGGCGCCGCGTCGGCCAGTCGGCACAGCGCCTCCAGCCGATCAGGGCCACCGAAGTCCATCGGGTCGAACGTCGAGTCGGGATAGCAGTACGTCGCCCTGCCGGCGACCTCCGGTCGAAGCCGGAAGCAGGCCGACCCGAAGCGTGGCGACCCGCCGTACGCGTCGCTGCGCCGGGTCCAGGACCCGTAGACAGGCCGATCCGCGGGAGCGCCTACGTCGTAGCGACCATCGAAGAGCCGGCTCTCCCACTTCCACCTGTCGCTTCCCTCCGTCGGAGCCAGCAGCCCGTTGGAGACGCCGGTGACGAACTGGTTGTGGTAGCCCTCGGCCCGACCCATCGCCTCGATCACCAGCCCGCCGCCGTGCGGCCAGTCCGGGTGGAAGTGGAGGGTGATGCTCACGGACGGAGCTGCTTCTCGAACCACCAGCCGGCGTCGGGGTTGCCGTTGTAGTCCTCGATCTCGACGTAGCCGGTGGCGCGGTAGAGCCCCACCGCGGGCGCCATGTCCCGGCCGGTGTCGAGTCGCGCGATGCTGGCACCGAGGGCGAGGCCGGCGTCCTCGAGCGCGGTGAGCAGGCGTCGGGCCAGACCCGCACCGCGCGCCGACGGGTCGACGTACATCCGCTTGATCTCGCAGACGCCGGGCGACAGGAGGCGCACGCCACCGCACGCGACGGCCTCCTGCCCACCTGTGAGGCCCCCGCGCCAGGCGACGAGCCACGCCCCCAGCGGAGGCGCCAACTGCAACGGCGTCACTCCCCCGGCCGAACCGTGGTTGAGGACGACGCCCATGGAAACGAGCTCGACCTGGTACGCCGCCAGCAACCGCACCGACTCGGGCGAGTCGGCAACGGCGGGCCGGAGCGCGATCTCAGGCAAGCCGGGCGAGCTCTTCCTCGATGAGCGAGGGGTCGAGCTTCGTGAAGATCGGGGTGGGCTTCTCGACCTTCGCGCCGACCGTGACCGGGCGCGACTCCCACGCGGGAGTCGACGTGTAGTCGCCGGTGATCACCGGGTAGCTCAGCAGCCCGGCGCCGTTGTCGGGGTCGAGCTCGTCGACCTGCTCGATGCGCGGCATCGGCATGAACTCGCCCTCGCCACCCAGGACCAGGTGCACCTTGTTGGCGGCGTGCGGGAGCAGCGGAGACAGGAGCGTGTTGCAGTCGCTGACGCACTGGGCGGCGACATGGAGGACGGTCGCGAGGCGTTCTCGCTGCGACTCGTCCTTCATCTTGAACGGCTCGGTGACGGTGACGTACTTGTTCACCTCGCCGACGACACGCATGGCCTCCGCCGTGGCCGCGCGCAGCCGGTGCCGCCCGAGCAGGTCGCCCACGGTGTCGAACCCGGCGCGCACCGCAGCGAGCACCTCCTGGTCGACCTCTTCGAGGGTGTACGCCGCGGGGATCTCGCCGAAGCTCTTGGCGATCATCGTCGCGGTGCGGTTGACGAGGTTGCCCCAGCCCGCGACCAGCTCGGAGTTGTTGCGGGTCACGAACTCGGCCCAGGTGAAGGCCGCGTCGGAGGTCTCCGGGCCCGCGGCGCAGATGAAGTAGCGCAGGGGGTCGGGGCCGTAGCGGGCCAGGAAGTCACCGACGTAGAGCACGTGGCCGCGCGAGGTGGAGAACTGCTGGTCGCCCATCGTGAGGTATTCCGAGGACACCACCTCGGTGGGCAGGTTGAGCGTGCCGTACTGACCCGGCTCTCCGCCCTTCGAGCCGCCGCCGTTGTAGGCGAGCAGCTCGGCCGGCCAGATCTGGGAGTGGAAGACGATGTTGTCCTTGCCCATGAAGTAGTAGGACAAGGCCTCCTTGTCGTTCCACCACGCGCGCCAGGCCTCCGGGTCGCCAGTGCGGCGGGCCCATTCGATCGACGCGGAGAGATAGCCGATGACCGCGTCGAACCAGACGTAGAGCCGCTTGGTCGGCTGGTCCTCCCAGCCCGGGATCGGGATGCCCCAGTCGATGTCGCGCGTCATCGCGCGCGGCCGGATCTCCTTGAGGATGTTCTGGCTGAACTTGATCACGTTGGGCCGCCAGTGACCCTCGGCCTCGCGCTCGTCCAGCCACACCTTCAGCGCGTCGGCGAGCGCCGGCAGGTCGAGCAGGAAGTGCTGGGTGTCGACGAACTTCGGCGTCTCCCCGTTGATCTTCGAGCGGGGATTGATCAGCTCGGTGGCGTCGAGCTGGTTGCCGCAGTTGTCGCACTGGTCGCCGCGCGCGTCGGCGTACCCGCAGATCGGGCAGGTGCCCTCGATGTAGCGGTCGGGCAGGGTGCGGCCGGTGGACGGGCTGATGGCGGCCTGCGTGGTCTGCTCGACCATGTAGCCGTTGGCCAGCACGGTGCGGAACATCTCCTGCACGACGCCGTAGTGGTTGCCGGTCGTCGTGCGGGTGAAGAGGTCGTAGGACAGGCCGAGGTCGGAGAGGTCGGTGACGATCACCGCGTTGAACTTGCCGGCGAGGTCCTTGGCGCTGATGCCCTCCTTGTCGGCCGTGACCAGGATCGGGGTGCCGTGCTCGTCGGTGCCCGAGACCATCAGCACGTCGTGACCGGCCATCCGCATGTACCGACTGAAGACGTCGGAGGGCACACCGAAACCGGCCACGTGGCCGATGTGGCGCGGGCCGTTGGCATACGGCCAGGCAACTGCGGAGAGGACATGGGTCATGGGGGAATCCTAGTGAGCGCGCGCCACCACGTTTCACCGCGTCACTAGCGTGGGGCCATGCACACGTTGATCGCCGAGGACCTGCTGCTGCTCCTGCTCGACGACGAGAAGGGGACGCTGGCGCAGTCCGACAAGATCCAGCCCGTCCTCGGTGGTGCGCTGCTCGTCGAGCTCGCGCTGGCCGAGCGGATCGAAGTGACCGACAAGGCGCATCTGTGGAGTACGGCGAAGGTCCTGGTCATCGACGGCCCGGCACCCGACGACCCGTTGCTGGTCGCGGCGATCGCTCAGGTGAACGAGAAGCCGCGCTCGGCGCAGGATCTCGTCAACCGACTCGGCAAGGGCACCAAGGAGCAGCTCCTCGCCCGCCTCGAGGTGCGAGGTCTGGTCCATCCGGTCAAGGGCACCGTCCTGGGCGTGTTCCCGCGCACCGCCTGGCCGGCCGCCGACCGGACCCACGAGGACGCGGTGCGGCGCCTGATCCAGGGTCCCCTGGTCAACGGGACCAGCGCCGACGCACGGACATCAGCACTCATCGCGCTGCTCGCTGCGATCGGTCAGGCGCACAAGGTCGTCGAGCGCGGCGACGTACCGGCCAGGGACATCAAGGCGCGGGCCAAGGTGATCTCCGACGGCGACTGGGCAGCCAAGGCCGTCAAGGACGCGGTGGCCGCGGCCCAGGCCGCGATGGCGGCGGCGATGGTGGCGATCACCACCGGCGCCGCCGCCGGCAGCTGATCAGTTGAAGTCGAGCTCTCCGGAGCGGGTGCGCTTGAGCTCGAAGAAGTAGGGGAACTTCGCGACCGCGACGGTGCCGTCCCACAGGTCCAGGGCGTCCTGGCCACGCGGGATCTGGCTCAGCACGGGCCCGAAGAACGCCGCACCCTCGATGTGGATCGTCGGCGTGCCGACGTCGTCACCGACGGCGTCCATGCCCTCGTGGTGCGACCTCGCGACCGCCTCGTCGAGGGACTCGTCGTCCATCGCGTCGATCAGGTCGGCATCCATGCCGGCCTCGGCGAGGGCGCCGACGATCATCTCGCGGTCGATCGGCTGCTTCTGCAGGTGGATGCGGTTGCCCATGGCGGTGTAGAGGTCGAGCAGGCGCTCGTTGCCGTGCCGCTCCTCGGCCACGATGCACACTCGGACGGGGCCCCAGGCGGGCTCGAGCAGCTTGCGGTACTCCTCGGGGATGTCGCGGTCCTTGTTGAGATAGGCCAGCGACATCACGTGCCAGGTGACGTCGATGTCGCGCTGCTTCTCGACCTCGAGGATCCACCGCGAGGTGATCCAGGCGAAGGGACAGAGCGGGTCGAACCAGAAGTCGGCTTGAGTCATGTCAACGACAACCACCTCGCCGCGAATTGATTCCCGGGCCGGTGATGGCAGGATGCCGACCATGCCTGGAACCAACCTCACCCGGGACGAAGCCGCCACCCGCGCCGCTCTCCTGGACGTCACGTCGTACTCGATCGATCTCGACCTCACGACGGGCGACAAGACCTTCTCCTCGACCACCACGATCGCGTTCACCAGTCGGGAGGTGGGGGCAGACACCTTCGCCGATCTCGACGGGGCCGCGGTCCGATCGATCACGCTGAACGGGCGTGCGTTGGACATCGCTGAGGCGTACGCCGACAGCCGGATCGCCCTCGACGACCTGCAGGCGGCCAACACGCTGGTCGTGACGGCCGATCTCCCCTACTCCAACACCGGCGAGGGCCTGCACCGATTCGTCGACCCCGCCGACGACCGCGTCTACCTCTACTCCCAGTTCGAGGTCCCCGACGCGCGCCGCGTCTTCACCACCTTCGAGCAGCCCGACCTCAAGTCCGTCTTCACGTTCAACGTCACCGCGCCCAGCCACTGGAAGGTCGTCTCGACCGCGCCCACCCCGGAGCCGACCGATCTCGGCGAGGGCAGGGCCGTCTGGAACTTCCCGGTCACTGAGCGCATGTCGACCTACGTCACCGCCGTCGTCGCGGGCGAGTACCACGAGGTCCTCGACATGTACGAGGGCAAGTTCGGCAAGATCCCGCTCGGCCACTACTGCCGCCAGTCGATGGTGGAGCACATGGACACCGACGTGCTCGTCGAGCTCACCCGCCAGAGCTTCGAGTTCTTCGAGGAGAAGTTCGACTTCCCCTACCCGTTCCACAAGTACGACCAGCTCTACGTCCCCGAATACAACATGGGTGCGATGGAGAACGTCGGCTGCGTGACCCTGCGCGACGAGTACCTCCCCCGCTCGCGGCAGCCGCGCTCCTTCTTCGAGTTCCGCGCGTCCGTGATCACCCACGAGATGGCGCACATGTGGTTCGGCGACCTCGTCACCATGAAGTGGTGGGACGACCTGTGGCTCAACGAGTCCTTCGCCGAGTGGGCCTGCTACTGGTGTGAGGCCGAGGCAACCGAATACACCGACGCCTGGACCGGCTTCGCCAACGCCCGCAAGCAGACCGGCTACCGCGCTGACCAGCTGCCCTCGACCCACCCGATCGCGGCCGACAACGTCGACCTGCACGCGGTCGAGGTCAACTTCGACATGATCACCTACGCCAAGGGCGCCTCGGTGCTCAAGCAGCTCGTCGCGTGGGTCGGCCTGGACGCCTTCGTCCAGGGCATCCGGCAGTACTTCAATGACCACGCCTTCGGCAACACCGAGTTCTCCGACCTGCTGGTCGCGCTCGAGAAGTCCTCCGGCCGCGAGCTCTCGAGCTGGGCCGAGGAATGGCTGCAGACCGCCGGCGTCAACACGCTCGCGCCGGTCTTCGAGCTCGACGCCGACGGCAACTACGCGTCCTTCTCCGTCGCCCAGAGCGCTCACCCGGACTGGCCGACGCTACGTCGCCACCGTCTCGGGATCGGCCTGTACGACGACGTGGACGGTCGCCTCGCCCGCCGGGACTACCTCGAGGTCGACGTGGAGGGTGCCTCCACGCAGGTCGCGGAGCTCGTCGGGAAGAAGCAGCCCGCCCTGCTGCTGCTCAACGACGAGGACCACGCCTACGCCAAGATCCGCCTCGACGAGCGCTCGCTCGCCACGGTCATCGAGGGCCTGGCCAAGGTCGAGGACTCGCTGGCCCGCGCACTCGTCTGGGGCGCTGCCTGGGACATGACCCGCGACGCCGAGATGTCCACGACCGACTGGGTCCGTCTCGTGCTGGCCAACATCGGTTCCGAGACCGATGCCTGGGGCGTCACCCGGATCCCGATGACGGCCGCGACCGCCATCGCCCGCTACAGCGACCCCGCGCACCGCGAGGCGCTGAAGGCCGAATGGGAGGCCGGGATGCGTCAGCTGATGCTCGATGCCGAGCCCGGCAGCGACCAGCAGCTCACCTTCGCCCGCTGCTACGCGGGGTGTGCGCCGAGCAACGCCCGCCAGGACCACACCGGGCGATCGACGACCGGGCTCGACGAGCTCGAGGCGTTCCTCGACGGCTCCTTCACCGTCGAGGGACTCGCCGTCGACCAGCACTTCCGCTGGGCGCTGATCACCGCACTGGCCAAGGCAGGACGGTACGGCGACGCCGAGATCGACGCCGAGCTCGCGCGCGACAACACGATCGAGGGCCAGGAGAAGGCGGCCGGCGCTCGCGTCGCGCAGCCCACGGCCGAGGCCAAGGCCGCAGGCTGGGACGCGATCCTCGACCCGGCGACCCCCAACGAGACCTCCCTGCAGATCGTGCTGTCGATCTTCCGCTCCGAGCAGGACGAGATCGTGGCGCCGTACGTCGAGAAGTTCCTGACCGCGACGGACACCGTGATCGACACCCTGGGCTTCCACAAGGCCTCGAAGCTGCTCGAGTACGGCTTCCCGCTGGCCGTCGGCTCACCCGAGGTCGTGGCTCGCCTCGACGAGTGGCTGGCGACGAACAACGCTCCCAAGGGTGCGCAGCGCTTCGTCGCCGAGGCGCGCGACGACATCGCCCGCGCCCTCGCCGCCCAGGCGCGCGACGCGCAGTAGTCCGAGAACCCCGCACTGGGGAACCAGAACGGGCGCCAGCTTCGGCTGGCGCCCGTTCTCGTTCCCCGCGGTGGGGTGTGGTCTGCGTCAGACGCCGGCGTGCAGGGTGTTCTGCGGGCGGGCGTGCTCGGCGAGCATCGAGATGCCGCGCTTGAGGCCGCCCACGAAGTCACCGGCCACGAAGTCGGTCTGCATCGCAAGGATCGACAGCTCGACCTCGCGATCGGTGAGGTGCCGGCGCACGGCGGTGCCGGTCACGATGTCGATCAGGCGCGCGGCGGGGTCGACCATCACCAGCACGCTGTGGGTCGGCGCGACCAGCGAGGCGTGCAGCCGCCGGGCGTAGGCCCTGGCGTCGCCCTCTGTGGCGCCGATGAAGACGGAGAACTCGAAGCGGCACGACTGCTCGGCCGCGCGAATGGCCTTGTCGAGCTCGGCGCGATCGCGCGAGCTCAGGTCACCAGCTGCCATGAGCTCCACCGGTCTCACTCGACTCGGTGTCGCCGGACGCGAGCTCCTTGGCGTGGCGTGGACCGCCGATCCACTGGCTCTCGACGGTGCCGCCGGTGGGCGAGACGTCCTCGCCGCGGACCAGCGCCGGGATGTAGACGGCCAGCCCGATCAGCACGAAGAGCAGCACCGGAACGCCACCGAGGAGCAGCAGGGCGTGCAGCGCGTCGACGTCGGCAGGGTTGCTCCAGCCCTCGGCCACATCCGCATGGGCCGGGGAGGCGAGCAGGGCGGCGCCCAGCGCAACGAGCGGAAGGCTGGCGCGGGCGGCAATCCGGGCAGTGGTCGAGAGCGCGGGCGTGATCACGAGGGACACGATATCCGCATCCGCACCCGGCCCGCGCCGGGGCTGAGGTCGTCTCGCTCACACTGGCGCCGTTGTCGCGGCCGGGCGACTTGGGAACGGCTGAGAAGTCGCCATACTGGCGGGCATGCTTTCGCTCTCCGACACCTGCGCCGACGGCGAAGACATCTGTGACTGGGTCCTGAAGGAGACCGGCGACCAACGGCTCGCCACGATCTCCGACTGGTTCGTCGGCAAGCCCTTCGCCCTGCTCGGACTCGCCCTCCTCGGCCTGGCCGTCCGCTGGCTCCTCCATCGGCTGCTCGACCGCGTGGTCAAGCGCGCCGAGATGGGCGGTCTCTCGGGATCGATGAGTCGCGTCCCCTTCGGCGGCCGGATGAGCGCGGCCCTCGCTCGAGCCGAGGCCGCCGGCGCAGGCCGGCGCGTCCAGCGCGCACAGACGATGGGCAGCCTGCTCAAGAGCATCGTCACCGGTGTCGTCCTGGCCGTCACGGTGACGATGATGCTGAGCGAGATCGGCGCCAACATCGGCCCGGTCATCGCCAGCGCCGGCATCATCGGCGTCGCCCTCGGCTTCGGCGCACAGAGCCTGGTCAAGGACTTCCTGTCCGGCATCTTCATGATCTTCGAGGACCAGTACGGCGTCGGCGACGTCGTCGACCTCGGCGAGGCGAACGGCACCGTCGAGGCGGTCAGCCTGCGCGTGACCCGGGTCCGCGACGTCAACGGCACGGTCTGGTATGTCCGCAACGGCGAGATCATCCGCGTCGGCAACATGAGCCAGAACTGGGCGCGCACGGTCCTGGACATCAACGTCACCTACGACGAGGACCTCGCCAACGTCCGGCGGGTGCTGCAGGAGGTGGCCCACGACCTCTGGGACGACGAGGACTACAAGGGACTCGTGATCGAGGAGCCCGAGGTCTGGGGTGTCGAGCAGCTCGGACTCGACGGGGTGACCGTCCGGGTGACCCTGAAGACCGCGCCGATGGAGCAGTGGGCCGTGGCACGCGCGATGCGTGAGCGGATCAAGGCCAGGTTCGACTTCGAGGGCATCGAGATGCCGTTCATGCACCGGGTGGTCTGGAACGGTGATCGATCCGGGGCAGCGGCCGCGGACGCCGTACCCCCGAACGACGACTGACCCGCCCGAAGGTTCTCGGACGGGCCAGCGGAAGGAATGTCAGGCGAGTGCGGCGTCCAGCGTGATCGGGACGGCCGCGAGCGCCTGGGAGACCGGGCAGCCGGCCTTGGCCTCTTCGGCGAGCGCGACGAACTTGTCGTTGTCGAGGCCCTCGACCACTCCGCGGACCGTGATCTTGATGCCGGTGATGCCGGTGCCGGGCGTGAAGTCGACGGCGGCCGAGGTGTCGAGCGACGTCGCCGGGGTCTCGTTCTTGGCGAGGCCGTTGGAGAAGGCCATCGAGAAGCAGGACGAGTGAGCGGCCGCGATCAGCTCCTCGGGGCTGGTCTTGCCGTTGGCCTCCTCGGCGCGCGAGGGCCAGTTCACGTCGAACGTGCCGAGGCCGGACGAGTCGAGGGTGACCTTGCCGGCGCCCTCGAACAGGGTGCCTTCCCAGTGGGTGCTCGCGGTGCGGGTGGTGGGCATGAGTGCTCCTTGTGGCTGGGGAAAGAGTCGGTGGCCCGAGTCAACCACGCCCGCCCGAGAGAGCCACCCGCGCGCACGACACAATGGACGGCGTGAGCACCTTCTACGACGAGATCGGCGGCGAGGCGACGATTCGCCAGATCGTGCACACGTTCTACGAGGGCGTGGCGGACGACCCAGTGCTGCGACCGCTCTACCCCGAGCAGGACCTGGGCCCGGCGGAGGAGCGCTTCGCGCTGTTCCTCATCCAGTACTGGGGCGGTCCCACGACGTACGGCGACACACGGGGCCACCCCCGACTGCGCATGCGGCACGCGCCGTTCGCGGTGACGCCCGCCGCCGCGGAGCGCTGGCTGGTGCACTTCCGCGAGGGGCTCGACAAAGCGGCCCTCACGCCCGCGCAGGACGAGCAGTTCTGGGGCTACGTCACCCACGCCGCACAGTTCATGGTCAACACGCTGGAGTGAGCGTGCCGCTCACGCGTTGACGGCGGCCAACATCGCTTCGCGGTACGCCGCCGGCGGCTCGACCGACTGCTGGGTGGCCGAGTCGAAGAAGACCAGCACGACGCGCGCTCGCGAGAGGATCGTCTCGCCGTCACGGATCTCGGACTCGAGCGTGAACGACTTGGTGCCGACGCGGGTGACGCGCGTGTTGACGTCATAGGGCTCGAGCCGGAACAGGATCGGCACCCGGTAGTCGACGTCGGTCTGGGCCACGACCACATGGAACCGGTCGACGCCGGCCAGCGAGCGACCGAGGCGCTCCATCATCGGGATCCGCGCCTCTTGGAAGTACTCGAAGTACTTCACGTTGTTGACGTGGCCGTAGACGTCCACGTCGGAGAAGCGCACGTGCAGCGGATAGTGCCCGGGCTCCCACGGCTCGACGGGCGCGATCTTCGGTGACGCCGGCAGCGGCTCCTCGAGGAAGGGCGCGAGCGTCTCCTTCTCCTCGAGGCTCA
Source organism: Nocardioides sp. (assembly GCA_039914485.1). Taxonomy (GTDB): domain Bacteria; phylum Actinomycetota; class Actinomycetes; order Propionibacteriales; family Nocardioidaceae; genus Nocardioides. The sequence goes on along the minus strand of JBDSPC010000248.1, from coordinate 6,532 downwards.
GCCGCCGGGGGCGTTCGGTCGCGAACACGTACGGCGTCAGCACGGTGCTCGCCCGGAGGTGGACCACGCGACCGTCCGGGGTCTCGTCGAAGATCTCGTAGGCCATGGTGAAGCTGGCCGCGCGGATCTCGGTGACCCAGCACTCGATGCTGATGGGCCGGAAGCGGAAGTTCAGCGGGGCCTGATAGCTCACCTCGTGACGGACGACCACGACGCCCTCGGCGAGGTCCTCGCCGCCCTGCCCGTCCTCGCCGCGGCGGACCGCCGGGCCGTGGCTGCGCATCATGTCGACGCGCGCTTCCTGGAGGTAGTCGACGTACACGACGTTGTTCACGTGGCCGAGCAGATCGAGGTCGGCCCAGCGCATCGGGCACTGATAGAGGTGGCGCACGCCTCGATGGTGTCAGAGCGGCGCCACCCGCGACATCGGGAGGGGATCAGTGGGCGCCGAGGAGGTGGGCGTAGTAGGTCGGGATCGACTCCTGGCGAGCGACGCGCACCTTGTGGTTGCTGGCGAAGAACTCGGTGCCGACACCGAGGGCGAGCAGCGCGGCGAGGCCGGCGACGGCCAGCACGGCGAAGACGATGGGGTTGGCGTTGATCAGTTCGAAGCTCATGGTGAATCCTTTCTACGTTTGTAGAATCTCTACATGTGTAGAAGGTACGCTCGCGCGTCACCCGATGCAAGCCGGCCGGTAGTGTCGTGCCTCACTCAGCTCTCGAAAGGGCGTCATGACCGAGCCCTCCCAGCTCTCCGCGCGGCGGCGGCAGATCCTCGACGCCGCCGTGACCGTGCTGGCCACCCAGGGGTGGCGCGGCCTGACCCATCGCGCCATCGATCGCGCGGCCGGCCTGCCCGAGGGCTCGAGCTCGGCCTACTACCGCTCGCGGAGCGCCTTGCAGGCGGCGATGGCGGCGTACGTCGTGTGGCAGCTCGCCGCCGACGTCGAGACCCTGGCGACCGAGCTCGACGAGCGGCCCGGCGATCACGACCACGCGGTCGCGGCCATCGGCGCCACCTTCCGGCGCTGGCTGGACGAGTCCGACCTCCTCACGGCGCGACTCGAGCTCACCATGGCGGCCGCACGCGACGACGATCTCGCGGTCCAGCTCCGCGACTCCCGGCAGAGTCTCACCACGATCGTCGACGACATCATGGTCCGCGGCGGGCACGCCCATTCGGGCGCCGTGTCCGCGACCATTGTCGCGGCGCTCGACGGCGTACTCATCTCGGCGCTGCTCCGCCCTCCGGCGCAGCGCGCGGACTTCGTGGCGGACAGCCTGGACCTGCTCCTCGGGTCGCTCGTCGAGGGCCGACCGACCCAGTGAGACTGCCCGTGCCGCCCCGTCATGGTGACCACTAGGGTGAAACAGGCATCCCCACCAGACTTGAGAATCGGAGTTCTTCCATGCCCGAGGCAGTGATCGTTTCCGTCGCCCGCTCCCCCATCGGCCGAGCCAACAAGGGCTCGCTGAAGGACTTCCGCCCCGACGAGCTGTCCGCCTTCATCGTCAAGACGGCGCTGGACAAGATCCCCGCCCTCGACCGCAAGACGGTCGACGACCTCTACCTCGGGTGCGGCCTGCCCGGCGGCGAGATGGGCAACAACATGGGCCGGATCGTCAACGTCCTCAACGACATGGACGAGGTGCCGGGCGCGACGATCACCCGCTACTGCGCGTCGTCCGTGCAGACCACCCGGATGGCCTTCCACGCCATCAAGGCCGGCGAGGGCGACGTCTTCATCTCCGCCGGTGTCGAGACGGTCTCGCGGTTCGCCAAGGGCACCTCCGACCACATCCCCGGCACCCGCAACGAGGTCTTCGCCGACGCCGAGGCTCGCACGAAGTCAATGGCCGAGGGCGGCGCTGCCGGTTCTGGGGACTGGCACGACCCGCGCGAGGACGGCGCGCTCCCCGACGCCTACATCGCCATGGGCCAGACCGCCGAGAACGTCGCGCGGCTGCGCGGACTCGACCGCAAGGAGCTCGACGAGTTCGCGGTGCGCTCGCAGAACCTCGCCGAGAAGGCGATCAACGACGGCTTCTGGGCCCGCGAGATCACCCCGGTCACCACAGCCGACGGCACGGTCGTCTCCGCCGACGACGGCCCCCGCGCCGGCGTCACCTACGACGCGCTGGCCGGGCTCCAGCCGGTCTTCCGCCCCGACGGTGTCGTCACCGCGGGCAACTGCTGCGCGCTGAACGACGGTGCTGCCGCCGTGGTCATCATGTCCGACACCAAGGCCGCCGAGCTCGGCCTCAAGCCGCTGGCCCGCATCGTGTCCACCGGCGTCTCCGGGCTCTCCCCCGAGATCATGGGCCTCGGCCCGGTCGAGGCGACCAAGCGCGCACTGGCCCACGCCAACATGAGCATCGGCGACATCGACCTGGTCGAGATCAACGAGGCCTTCGCCGCGCAGGTCGTGCCGTCCTACCAGGAGCTGGGCATCGACCTCGACCGCCTCAACGTCAACGGTGGCGCCATCGCTGTCGGTCACCCGTTCGGCATGACCGGCGCGCGTCTGCAGAACACCCTGATCAACTCGCTGGACTGGCATGACAAGTCCACCGGCCTGATCACGATGTGCGTGGGCGGCGGCCAGGGCATGGCGCTGATCCTCGAGCGCCTCGCCTGATCCCCACCTGACGCCTGCTTCTCTCGCCGCGGGCCGTGATGCAACACCTTGGTCACGGTCCGCGGGTCACGGCCCGGTTCCCGCACACCGCTCGCTACCCTCGTGGCACCACGGCCCCGCAGGAACTGCGGCCTCACACGGGAGAGCAACGCTGATGACGACTGCGTCTCGAGAGCCACGCTGGCTCGACGAAGCCCAGCAGCGTTCGTGGCGAGCCCTCGTCATCGGCACCACGCTGCTGATGGATCGCCTCGATGACGACCTGCGTCGCAACTTCAATCTTTCGCTCACCGAGTACGAGATTCTCGTGCGCCTCTCCGAGCGCCCGGGCCGGTTCATGCGGATGGCTCAGCTCGCCGACGCCCTGGCCCACTCGCGCAGCCGCGTGACGCACACGGTCGACCGGATGGAGAAGGCCGGCTACGTCGTGCGCGGCAGCACTCCCGAGGACGGCCGCGGCATCGTCGCGACCATGACCGACAAGGGCTTCGCCATCCTCGAGGAGGCCGCCCCCATGCACGTCGACGGCGTGCGCTCCTACCTCGTCGACGTCGCCGCGCCCGATGACTTCGTCGCGCTGGGCCGGGCGATGGACGCCGTCACCGACCAGCTCATCGCCGGTCACCCGGAGATGGAGATCCGCTGAGATCGGGATAGTCCGTGACGAACGGACTCTCGAGTCGTCGCCCGAGCGCGGTCGGCACTCAGACGCCGGAAGAGGTGGCCGCCGGGTCAAAGGTCTCGTCGTCCTCCAGGGACTGACGCACCGAGGTGACGTAGCGCTCGCCCATCGCGTCGAGGTGGCTGCGCAGGAGCTCCACGAACGGCGACGTTCCGTCGAAGACGTCGGACCATCTGGTCTCGCGGTTGTCGACACGCGCGGCCAACTCCTGCATGTCCCGACCCAGATCACCGCTGCGCGCCGCCCGCTCGAACTCCTCCGTCTCCTCACGCGTGGGCGGAAGGGTCCGCTGGGCAGCTTCCAAGGACGTGCGGGCACTCTCGACAGTCATGCGGAGCTCGGCCCGCGCCAGGTCGAGCCGCTCCTGGATCGCCGGGTCGATCACGCGGGTGCCGACGGAGCGCTGGGAAGGTCAGTGGTGGTGAAGATGTGGACCATCGACATCAACGCATCCTTCATCACCACGAGGAAGGACCAGAAGACCGAGATCACCTTGCGGGCGTTGTTGATGAGGTGCCACGCCTCCTTGAGCGTCTTGACCAGCTTCCACTGGCCGTATCCGGGGATGGCGGCGTAGCTCCACCCGGCTGAGATCACACTCACGAAGAACTTGATGGTGTCGACGACCACCTGGGCCATGTCCATCGCTTGCTGGACCATGTCACGGAGGTGGCCGGCCATGTCCGTCATGCCTTCGGACTGGCTTTCCAGGCTTGACACCCAGTCGTTCATCTTCGTCCGAGAGCTGATGGCGGCCTCGCCTGTCCAGGTGCCACCGATCGATCCCTGCCCGTGAGCGAGGTTGGTCCGGACGCCGCCCATGGTGGCGGCGTAGAGGTCCCAGTACGCCGCATGGTTGGCAGCCTTGGGCAGGTCCCCGACGACGAATTCAGTGATGTCGTCGCGTGGGTCTCCCAGCCCGACCCAGCTGGCGAGGTCGCAGGCCTGGTCCCAAGGGAAGCCGAACTTCAGGACCGGGAGCTCCGACTGCGAGACGTAGGGACACGACAACATCGTTGACCGCACGTCGCCGAAGCCCTCGGACGAGCCGTCGTTGGTGATCGCCGCGCCGATCCCGAACTCCTGTGCGACCTTCCTGTCGGTCTCAGCGAAGTCGTGGGCAACCTCGCGCAGCGCGGCTGCGGTCTGCGCGAGCCGATCGCCGTCCTCACGCAGCACGGCGTGAAAGGCCGGCAGCATCGAGTCATATTCACCGGTGATCAGCTCGAGAATGCGACCGAAGTCGCCGTCGGCGATCACGCCGGGGGCCTCGGAGCCCATCGCTGCTGCTGCCTCAGCGTTGCGCTCGACCTGCGCCGCCCAGGCGCGAAGCTCTGAAAGTTCCACTGCAAGTGTCATGGATCGCCTCGGATTCGTCGCGCCCGGTCGGCAGGGCTCGTACCCCAGGGGGCGCCCAACCAAACCTGAGCGTCAGCCTCTCGACACCCAGGCGAACGACGCGAAGATCGCGACCATCAAGGGCACCAGGACCAGCCACATCAAGGTGTCGGACCAGTGCAGGCGCCAGCCAGCCAGCGGCACGCCGATCCCCAGCACTCCGACAAGCACTGCCGCGATGCGGGCAGCGCCTCGCCCGTCCACGGCTCCGTAGACCAGCAACGCCAGCGCGATCACCACCATCCCCACGGCCAGGCGCTCCAGGATGACGCCCTGGATCGCGCGTGCGGCTGCGCCCGCCGTCGAACCGCCGGTCTGGGGAGTGCTCATGACACCACCCTAACCGCCGGTGACGGCGGGACAGGCGGGGTCAGTCGCGGGTCAGGCGGCGGTGAGTGACGCGGTGCGGGCGGGCCGCCTCGACGCCGAGACGCTCGATCTTGTTCTCCTCGTAGGACGCGAAGTTGCCCTCGAACCAGAACCAGCGAGCGGGGTCCTCGTCGTCGCCCTCCCAAGCCAGGATGTGCGTCGCGACGCGGTCCAGGAACCACCGGTCGTGAGAGGTGACCACGGCGCAGCCGGGGTAGTCGAGCAACGCGTCCTCGAGGGCCGAGAGGGTCTCGACGTCCAGGTCGTTGGTGGGCTCGTCGAGGAGCAGCACGTTGCCGCCCTGCTTGAGCGTCAGCGCGAGGTTGAGGCGGTTGCGCTCACCACCCGAGAGCACCCCGGCCTTCTTCTGCTGGTCAGGTCCCTTGAAACCGAACGAGGCGACGTAGGCCCGGGAGTTCATCTCGAAGTTGGCGACCTTGATGAAGTCGAGTCCGTCGGAGACGACCTCCCAGACGTTCTTGTTGGGGTCGATGCCGCCACGGCCCTGGTCGACGTAGGACAGCTTGACCGTCTGGCCGACCACGAGCTCGCCGGCATCGGGCTTCTCGTCACCGGTGATCATCCGGAACAGCGTGGTCTTGCCGACACCGTTGGGTCCGACGATGCCGACGATTCCGGCGCGGGGCAGCGTGAAGGAGATGTCGTTCCACAGCGTGCGGCCCTCGAAGCCCTTCACCAGCTTGCGACCCTCGAGCACGATGTCACCGAGCCGCGGGCCGGGCGGGATGTTGATGTCGGCGGTGTCGATCTTGCGGGCCTTGTCGGCCTCGTTGGCCATCTCCTCGTAGCGAGCGAGCCGCGACTTGGACTTGGTCTGGCGGGCCTTGGCGTTGGAGCGCACCCACTCGAGTTCCTTCTCGAGCATCTTGGCGCGCTTGACGTCCTTCTGCCCCTCGATCTTGAGGCGGTCCTTCTTGGTCTCGAGGTAGGTCGTGTAGTTGCCCTCGTAGGGGTGCGTCTTGCCGCGGTCGAGCTCGAGGATCCACTCGGCGACGTTGTCGAGGAAGTAGCGGTCGTGGGTGATGGCCAGGACGGCGCCGGGGTAGTCCTTGAGGTGACCCTCCAGCCACTGCACCGACTCGGCGTCGAGGTGGTTGGTGGGCTCGTCGAGGAGCAGCAGGTCGGGCTGCTGGAGCAGCAGCTTGCACAGCGCGACGCGGCGACGCTCACCACCGGAGAGCGTGTCGACGATCGCGTCCGGCGGCGGGCAGCGCAGCGCGTCCATCGCCTGGTCGAGCCGGCTGTCGAGGTCCCACGCGCTGGCGTGGTCGAGGTCGGTCTGCAGGTCGCCCATCTCGGCGAGCAGCGTGTCGAAGTCGGCGTCGGGGTCGGCCATCATCTCGGAGATCTCGTTGTAGCGGTTGAGCTTGCCCTTGATCTCGCCAACGGCCTCCTCGACGTTCTCCAGGACCGTCTTGCCCTC
>JBDSPC010000445.1:0-14148 GCA_039914485.1 Nocardioides sp. | reverse complement strand
CGGACGACGGCTCGGCGGATCTTGACGACGCCGTTGGTCAGGTCGAAGTCGTGGCGGCGTAGCTCGGTGATCTCCCCGAACCGGAGTCCACACCACGCGGCCAGGAGCACCATGAGGCGGTAACGCTCGGGCATCGCATTCGTCAGCGCCTCGAGCTCGGGCAGGTTGGCGGGGCCGATCTGCTTGACGCGTTTCGTGTTGCCGGCTCCCCGAATGTGGCAGTGGTTAAAGTCGATCAGACGACGTTGAACGGCGTCCCCCAGGATCGTTCTCATGAGGCCGTAAGCGTGCGCCTTCGCAGTCGGGGTCGCCTCGCCCATTCGGTAGTGCCAGTCGTCGATCAGGTCGGCCGTGACGTGCTTCAAGGCGACGTCGCCGAAGGTCGGGAGGATCTTCGCGTCGAGGATGCCGCGATAGTGGTAGCGGGTGCGCGGCTTCAACTGACGGTTGGTGAGCCAGCGCTCGGCGTGCTCCCCGAAGGTCAGCGGCTTCTTCGCGGTCGGGGGAGTCCAGTCCTCGTTCTTTATCTCGCGGCGTCGATCGGTGAGCCACGCCTCGGCGTCCTCGGCCGTCTCGAAGGTGACCGACGCCGTGTGCCGGATCGTGTCGGGACCGATGTAGGAGGCCTGATACCTCTTGCTTGGCAGCTTCCTGATAGCACCGAATCCACGCCTGCGTGCCATGCCAACTCCTCAGGTCGTGCAACAACGTGCAACAAGGATGGCAGAATCTGGCTGGTTGTGTCCATCTCGAAAAGGCGATACAAACCCTATTTCCGCAGGTCAGAGCAGTTTTGTCATCTTCTGTCCAGTATCGCCGGGCGGGCCGGAATAAGATTCGAACCCAGTATCGCCCACCGACATGAACAGCCCCTGACCTGCGGATACGCAGGCCGGGGGCTGTCTCAGTCAATCGCTCAATAACTCGGAGCGCCTTCCTTGCGTCGGTCGATCGTCTGGATGATCCAGAAGATCCCGATGAAGGCGATCAGCACCGCCTCCACCAGGAACGTCGCGTGCGCGTCGACCCAGTCCCACGACGAGAACAGACCGACGGCGTCGCCACCCTTGATGAGAATGGCGAAGAAGATCATCGCGCCGGCAACGAATCCGTACCACCGCACCCACTTCTTGTCGGCCGGGTCAGCACCGCCGGCCTTCTCCCGCGCCGCGAGGATCACGGCGACGACGATGAGGCCGACTGCGATGTTGGCCGACCAGCCGTGCACCTGGTGGTTGAACACGCTGTCGGGGTCGTCGGCGTCCAGGAACAGCACGGAGTACACGACCAGGGCTGAGGCGGCCAGCACCCACGTGACCGCGTAGGCGATCACCGAGTGCGTGGTGGGCGGACGGGTTCCAGCGGACCGGTACGCGAGCAGCGCAGCGATCGCGATGAACAGCAGGATCAGGGCGACGACGACCAGGAGGGCAGAGAAGCTGCGGGCAACTGCCTCAGCGTTTGCGTTGATCAGGTCGGTGTCGTTGATCCTCTTCGTCTCCGAGTCGGGGACCTGGCCCCTGACCGCCTTCGGCAGGCTGCAGTAGTTCGCGTCCAGAGTGGGCACCAGTGCGACGACCGTCAGGAGCAGGCCGGCCAGGTTCAGGACGGCGTCCTCGAGCCAGGTCTTGCCCCACATCACGATCATCGCGAAGCCGATGATCAGCAGCGCGCCCACGAAGACCGGCCTGACGGCTGTGTAGTAGTAGGCGCTCAGAGAGCGCTGCACGCACCCGTCGGCGGAGTTCGCGATCTCCCGCCACACCGCGAAGCCGAGGGCAGCGATCACGCCGATCACGCCCATGCGGATCGCCATGTACGTGCGGAGGGCAACCGGTGGCGGAGATGAGTCGGACATACGCACCCTCCCGAGGCGACGCGCACCCAAGATGTGCGTTGGAAAGAGTCTGATCTGCCTGATCGCCGACCGAATCGCCTACTTGGGGGTAATCGAACCGCTGAGGCGAGCGGGCAGTGGGAGCAGTAATGTCGCGGGCATGACGGCCCCGGCTCAACGGACGGTGTTCTCCCGAGTTGCGATCGTGAACCGCGGCGAGGCCGCGATGCGGCTGATCCATGCCGTGCGCGACCTCAACGCCGAAGGCGGCGAGCCGATCCGCACGATCGCGCTCTACACCGACGAGGAACGCACGGCGATGTTCGCGCGCGAGGCAGACGAGGCGTACGCCCTCGGCCCCGCTTCAGCGCGGCCCTACATCGATCTCGCCGTCCTCGAGCGCGCGCTGGTCGCGTGCCGGGCCGACGCGGTGTGGGTCGGCTGGGGATTCGTCGCGGAGGACCCGGCGTTCGCCGACCTGTGCGACCGCTTGGGCATCACGTTCATCGGCCCCAGCGCCGACGCGATGCGCAAGCTCGGCGACAAGATCGGCTCCAAGCTGATCGCCGAGGAGGTCGGCGTGCCGGTCGCCCCGTGGAGCAGGGGAGGCGTTGACACCCTCGAGGCCGCGCTCGCCTCGGCCGCCCAGGTGGGCTACCCACTCATGCTCAAGGCGACGGCCGGCGGCGGTGGCCGCGGCATCCGCAAGGTCGACACGGCCGCCGACCTCGAGGCCGCCTACCAGCTCACCCGAGACGAGGCCGAGCGCGCGTTCGGCAGCGGGGTGGTGTTCCTGGAGCGGCTGGTCACCGGCGCCCGCCACATCGAGGTCCAGCTCATCGCGGACAGCCACGGCACCGCATGGGCCGTCGGTGTCCGCGACTGCACCATCCAGCGTCGCAACCAGAAGGTGATCGAGGAGTCCGCCTCGCCACTCCTGACCCCCGAGCAGACCGACGAGGTCAAGGCATCGGCCGAGCGGCTCGCGATCGCGGTCGGCTACGTCGGAGCCGGCACCGTGGAGTTCCTCTACCACCCGGGCGAGCGCACGTTCGCGTTCCTCGAGGTCAACACCCGACTCCAGGTCGAGCACCCCATCACCGAGGCGACCACCGACCTCGACCTGGTCAAGGCGCAGCTGCACGTCGCAGCCGGCGGCCGCCTCGAAGGCACGAAGCCGCCCGAGAAGGGGCACGCCGTCGAGGCGCGGCTCAACGCCGAGGACCCCGACCGCGACTTCGCTCCGTCGCCCGGCCGGATCGCACTGCTCGAGCTGCCGTCGGGACCCGGCATCCGGGTCGACACCGGCGTGGGTGAGGGCGACACGATCCCTGCCGACTTCGACTCGATGATCGCCAAGATCATCGCCTACGGCCGCACCCGCGACGAGGCGCTGGCCCGGCTCCGCCGCGCGATGTTCGAGACCACCGTCGTCATCGAGGGCGGCGCCACCAACAAGAGCTTCATCCTCGACCTGCTCGCCCAGTCCGAGGTGATCGACGGCAAGGCCGGCTGGGCCGACACCAGCTGGATCGACCGGGTCCGCGACGAGGGTCGCCTCGTCGTCCACGAGCACTCCGGCATCGCCGTGGTCGCCGCGGGCATCGAGGCCTACGAGGACGAGGCGCAGGTCGAGATCACCCGCCTCCTCGAGAGCGCGCACGGCGGGCGTCCGCAGGTGCAGCACAAGGTCGGTCGGGCGGTGGACTTCAAGCTCCGCGGTACGGCGTACAAGGTGACCGTCCTCCAGATCGGCCCGGAGCGTTTCCGGGTCGCCATCGAGGCCGGGGGAGCCGAGCACGTCGTGATCGCGGACGTCGAGCGGCTGGGCGAGTTCCACACCCGGATGACCGTCGGCGGTGAGGTCTACCGCCTCGTGAATGCCACGCACGGTCCCGTGCACATGATCGAGGTCAACGGGGTGGCCCACCGGGTCACCCGCGACGAGGGCGGCGTGCTGCGCTCGCCCGCCCCAGCGCTGGTCGTCGCGTCACCGGTCGCCGTCGGCGACCTCGTGGCCGCCGGAGCCCCGGTGCTGGTGCTCGAGAGCATGAAGATGGAGACGGCGGTGCGGGCTCCGTTCGCGGCCCGCGTCCGTGAGCTGCTGGTGACGACGGGCAGCCAGGTCGAGACCGGTGCTCCGTTGGTGCGCCTCGAGCCGGTCGAGGACGACGCCGGTGACGAGCAGGTCGCCGCCGAGGAGACCGCGCCCGCGCTCGACCTGCCGACCTCCGCCGTCGAGGCCTCCCCGCAGGAGCACGCCGCTCGCACGCGGGCCGACGTGTCCGCGATCCTGATGGGCTACGACGTCGATCCGAGCGACGAGAGCGCCCACATCCTCGGCTACCTGGCCGCGCGCGACGAGCGCGTCGCGACCGGAGTCGACGTGGTGCCCGACGAGATCGAGCTGCTCGGCCTCTTCGCGGACCTCGCCGAGCTCAGCCGCAACCGGCCGGCGGGCGAGGACCTCCACACCGAGCTGCGCGTGCACAGCTCGAAGGAGCACTTCCACGCCTACCTGCAGAGCCTCGACGCGGAGCGCGGTGCCCTGCCCGACCAGTTCCGCGACCGCCTGGCCCGGGTGCTCGCGCACTACGGCGTCACCGACAACGATCGCACGCCGCAGCTCGAGGAGGCGGTCTTCCGCATCTTCCTCTCGCAGCAGCGCTCGGCCCCCGACGTACTCCTCGCGACCGAGGTGCTCCAGCGTTGGATCGCCGAGCCGCCGCCGAGCCACGAGCTGGCCGGACCCGCCCGCAACCTGCTCGAACGCCTCGTCAGGTCGACTCAGCTGCGCTTCCCGGTCGTCGGCGACCTGGCCCGTAGCACCCGCTTCCGCTGGTTCGACCAGCCGCTCGTCGACGCGGAGCGCTCCAGCGTGCTGGCCGGGGTGCGTGACGAGGTGGCCGCCCTCGCGGCCGATCCCGACGGTGCCGACCGCACGGAGCGGATGGAGGCGCTGGCCGCGATCCCCGAGCAGATCGTCCGGTTCCTGGCCGAGCGGCTCGAGGGCGGAGTGCCCGAGCACGAGCCGATGCTCGAGGTGCTCGTGCGTCGCCACTACCGCGAGCACGACCTGCATGCGATGACGACGCAGTCGCGGGCCGACCGCACCTTCGTCGTGGCCGACTACACCCTCGACGACCGGCCCACCCGGCTGGTCTCGACCGTCGCCACGATGACCGAGCTGACAGACCCCACCAGCGCCCTGATCGGCGCGCTCGGGGACGAGGTCCGAGCACGCAACACCGGCGACGACGCTGTCGTCGATCTCTACGTGCACTGGCCCTCGGCCCCGGAGTCACCGGAGGCCGCCACCGAGCAGCTCGCCGGCATCGTCGGCGCGCTGCCGTTCGCCTCCGACGTCCGCCGGATCGCCGTCGCGGTCTGCCCCGGCGGCGACCGGCCGGTCACCTACTTCACCTACCGTCCGCTCGCCGACGGAGGTGTCGTCGAGGACGACCTGGTCCGCGGGGTGCACCCGATGGTGGGCCGCCGGCTGGACCTGTGGCGGCTCCGCGACTTCGTCGTCAGCCGGATCGAGGCCCCCGAGGACGTGCTGCTCTACGAGTGCGTCGCCCGGGAGAACCCCGCCGACCGCCGACTCGTCGCGCTCGCGCAGGTGCGCCAGCTGGTCGTCGTGCGCGACGACGAGGGAAAGGTCATCGGCGTACCCCACGCGGAGCGCGCGGTGGAGAACTGCCTCGAGGCGATCCGTCGAGTCCGTACGTCGCGTGGCGCGGCCGGCAGCAAGCTCGACTCCAACCATGTGTGGGTGCAGGTCTGGCCCGACGTCGACGCCGACCCCGAACAGCTCACCGCGCTGCAGGGCAAGATCACCCCGCTGACCGACGGTGCGGGCATCGCCGAGGTCGTCGCACAGGGCCGCGTCGTCGGCCCGGACGGTACGGCGACGCCGATCGCGATCAGGTTCCACGCGCGTCCCGGCGCCGGCGTCACGGCGTCGCTCGAGGCGCCGCCGACCGAGCCCCTCCAGCCCCTCGACGAGTACAACGGCAACGTCGTCCGCGCCCGTCGCCGCGGGCTGGTCTACCCCTACGAGCTCGCCTGCGTCCTCACCGGGCCCGACGGCGGCTTCGTCGAGTACGACCTCGACGACACCGGCGTCCTCGCACCCGTGTCGCGACCGCCGGGTCTCAACAAGGCCGGCATCCTGGCCGCGGTCGTGACGACCCCGACTCCGCTGCACCCGGAGGGCGTGACCCGGGTCGTGCTCTGCGGCGACCCGACCAAGGCGCTCGGCGCGGTGTCGGAGCCCGAGTGCTCGCGGATCATCGCGGCCATCGACCTGGCCGAGCGGATGCAGGTGCCGCTCGAGTGGTTCGCCCTGTCCGCCGGGGCCCGGATCTCCATGGACTCCGGCACCGAGAACATGGACTGGGTCGCGGCGGGGCTGAAGCGGATCATCGAGTTCACGCAGGCCGGCGGCGAGATCAACGTCGTGGTGGCCGGCATCAACGTCGGTGCCCAGCCCTACTGGAACGCCGAAGCCACGATGCTGATGCACACCAAGGGCATCCTGGTGATGACCCCGGACAGTGCGATGGTGCTGACCGGCAAGCAGTCGCTCGACTTCTCCGGTGGTGTCTCCGCCGAGGACAACTTCGGCATCGGCGGCTACGACCGCGTCATGGGTCCCAACGGGCAGGCGCAGTACTGGGCGCCCAACCTGGCGGGTGCCTTCGGCGTCCTGATGGCCCACTACGACCACACCTACGTCGTGCCCGGCGAGTCCCGGCCGCGCCGTGCCGCGACGGCGGATCCCTCGGACCGCGACATCTCGCCGTACCCGCACGTTTCGGCCGAGAGCGACTTCACGACGGTCGGCGAGATCTTCGGCGCCTCCACCAACCCGGACCGCAAGAAGGCCTTCGACATCCGCACCGTGATGCAGGCCCTGGCCGACCAGGACCACCCGACCCTCGAGCGCTGGGCCGGCATGGCCGACGCAGACACCGCCGTGGTCCAGGACGCGCACCTCGGCGGCTACCCCGTCTGCCTGCTCGGGATCGAGTCGCGGCCGGTGCCGCGGCGCGGCTTCCCGCCCACCGACGGGCCGGACGTCTACACCGCCGGCACGCTGTTCCCGCGCTCGTCGAAGAAGGCCGCACGCGCGATCAACGCGGCCAGTGGCAACCGGCCGCTCGTCGTGCTCGCCAACCTGTCCGGCTTCGACGGCTCGCCCGACTCGATGCGCAATCTCCAGTTGGAGTACGGCGCCGAGATCGGCCGCGCGATCGTGAACTTCGACGGCCCGATCGTCTTCTGCGTCATCTCGCGCTACCACGGCGGCGCGTTCGTGGTCTTCTCCAAGGCCCTGAACCCCAACATGACCGTGCTGGCCCTCGAGGGGTCGTTCGCCTCCGTGATCGGTGGTGCCCCGGCCGCGGCGGTCGTGTTCGCCGGCGAGGTCGAGAAGCGCACGTCCGCCGACGCTCGCCTGCGCGAGGTCGAGGGCAGGATCGCCGACGCCAAGGGGCCGGACCGCAGCCGGCTGGTCGTCGAGCTCGCCGAGCTGCGCACTGCCGTGCGTTCGGAGAAGATCGGTGAGGTCGCGGCCGAGTTCGACGGCGTGCACGACATCCACAGAGCCGTCCGGGTCGGCTCGGTCGACGAGGTCGTGTCGGTCGCTCGGCTCCGTCCGCGGGTGATCGAGGCGATCGAGCAGGGGCTCACCGGGGGAGCCAGTGCCTGATGCGCTGCGTTGGCGGGCTCGGTCCTCACGCCGCTGTGGCTCGACACCCCGGACCGGCCGGCGCCGCGGCCGGCGCTGCCCGGTGACGTCGAGGCCGATCTCCTCGTCGTGGGCGGCGGGTTCACCGGACTGTGGACCGCGGTGCGCGCCGTCGAGCGCACCCCGGGTCTGCGGGTCGTGCTCATCGAGGGCGACCGCATCGCCGAGCATGCGACCGGTCGCAACGGTGGCTAGTGGGACCCGGCGATCGGGGTGTCCGACTCGGGCAGCCACTTCCACTACTACCGGATCCCCGGACCGTCGCATCCTGTGGGGCGGCTACGACGCGATCTACCACTTCGGGCGGTCGATCAGGCCCGAGCACGAGGACCGGACCGTCACGTTCGAGAAGCTGGCGCGCCACTTCGCGGAGACGTTCCCGCAGCTCGACGGCATCCGGTTCACGCACCGCTGGGCGGGCGTCATCGACACCTCCAGTCGCTTCTGCGCCTTCTTCGGTACGGCGCACCGCGACCGCACGGCGTACGCGACCGGCTTCACCGGACTCGGAGTGGGCGCATCGAGGTTCGCGGCCGACGTGATGCTCGACCTGCTCGCCGGGGAGCCGACGGAGCGGACGCGCCTGGAGATGGTGCGCAAGAAGGCGCTGCCGTTCCCGCCCGAGCCGATCAGCTGGATCGGCATCCAGGTCACGACGTGGTCGATGGGGCGCGAGGACCGCACCGGCAAGCGCAACCTCTGGCTGCGACTGCTCGACCACCTCGGCCTCGGGTTCGACTCATGATCGGCGGTACCGCGGCCGCCAGGCTGATCAGCGACGACGTGCTGGCCAGCGCTGCTCCCGGATGAACTTCCACTCGTGCGAGTGGAAATGCAGCGGGGGTACGGCGTAGTCGCACTCAACCCCGGATGAACTTCCACTCGTGCGAGTGGAAATGCAGCGGGGGTACGGCGAGCACCCGCATGGAGGGCGTCAGCGCGGCAGCAGCGAGCGCACGTGTTCCCAGGCAGCGTCATTGGTGAGACCGGGCTCGTCGGTCAGCAAGGCGACACTGAGGCCGTCGAGCAGCGCGAGCATGCGCTGGGCGAGCGGTTCGACGTCCTCGTCGGTCAGCTCGCGCAGCAGGGTCGCGAGCGCGTCGCGCCAGGCGGCGTCCAGCTCCTGCTGGGCCGCCCGCAGCGTCGGCTCGCGCAGCACGCGCGGCCACAGCTCGACCCACAGCAGCCACCGCGGGTCGCCGGGGGCGCGCGGGAAGAACAGGTCGCACAGGCCGCGGAGGCGCTGCTCCGTCGAGGCGTCGGACTCGAGGACGACCGCCAGCTGCTCCATGAGCTCGTCCTCGCTCCAGCGCAGGAGGTCGAGGAGCAGGCCGTTCTTGCTGCCGAAGTAGTAGCTGAGGTGACCCGCGCTCGTGTCCAGGCGGCGCCCGAGCTCGGACAGGCTCAGGTCGGCCAGCCCCTTCTCGACCAACAGGTCCCAGGCCTCCTGGAGGACGCGCTCGCGTGGGCGCTCGAGCCGGCGATGCCGCCGAAGTTCCTGGTCAGTCACCCCTTGACTCTATCCAGCCCCTTCCCGCATAGTGACGCGTACCACAAGTTTTGAAAGGCTTTCAAACACGAGGAGAAGCCATGTCGTTGCCCACTTCCGAGGCCTCGGTCGCCGTCGAGCCAGCAGCCCGCGCCTCTGCGCGGCTGACTCCCGTGCTCGGCGTCACCGCGGCCGTCCTGCTGACGATCTCGTGCATCACGCCGGCGTCCAGCCTGTTCATCATCGTTCCGGAACTGCTGGCCACCCAGGGCTCCGGCGTGGTGATCGCGCTGGTCCTGGGGCTGGTCGTCTCGATCGCCGTCGGTGCCTGCTACGCCGAGCTGGGCACGCGCACGCCGAGCTCCGGCGGCGAGTACGCGATGATCACGCACACCCTCGGTCGCAGCCTCGGCTGGCTGACCTTCGCGATGACCGCCGCGCTGCTCGTGGTCATCCCACCGGTGATCGCGCTCGGCACGGCCGACTACATCAGCTCCATCGCCGACCTCGACCGGGCCACCACCGGTGCGGTCGTGATGCTGCTCGCCACCTGCACGGCGGTCCTGGACGTCCGGGCCAACGCGCTGGTCACCAGCTGCTTCCTGGCCCTGGAGATCATCGCCGCGGGCGTGGTCGCCTTCCTCGGCTTCACCCACTCGGAGCGCTCCGTGAGCACCTTGGTGCACCCGCAGGCGCTGACGGACGGCGGGCTGTCGCCGTTCACGCTGGGCATCCTGATGTCGGGGCTCGCCGTCGCGATGTTCGTCGTCAACGGCTTCGGCACCGCGTCCTACCTCGCCGAGGAGATGCTCGAGCCCAGGCGGGACGTCGCGCGCGCCGTCTTCGGATCGCTGTTCATCGCTGCCGCCGTGATCATCGTCCCGACCGCCGCCGTGGTCGTCGGTGCCGGCTCGCTCGACGACCTCGGTGTCCGCTCGTTCCCGGAGTTCGTCGAGGGCTGGGCCGGGCCGCGCGTCGCCGCCGCGGTCAGTGCCGCCATCGCGCTCGCGATCCTCAACGCCGTCATCGTGATGGTCCTGCAGAACGGTCGGGTCATGTACGCCTCCGGACGGGACCAGGCCTGGCCGGTGCCCGTCAACCGGGCCCTGACGTGGCTGCACCCGACGTTCAACACCCCGGTCGTCGCGACCCTCGCCGTGTCGGTTCCCGGTGCCGTGCTCGCCTACCTCGTCGACATCGAGTCGTTGCTGGGAGTGACCGCCGTGATGGTCGCCGTGGTCTACCTGATGCTCGCCGTCGGGGCGCTCGCTGCGCGCCGTACGCCGCATGCCGGCTGGCACATGCCCTGGTGGCCACTCGCCCCGGTGGTCGTGATCGGCGCCCTCACCTACGCGCTGTCGCAGTCGGCGGCGATCGACCTGTGGATCACCGCCGGCGTCGTGGTCGTCGCGCTGGCCTACGAGGTGCTCTACCTCCGGCCGCGCCGCGACACCCGCTTCCTCGTCGACGCCCGGGACGACAGATGAGCCCTTCCCCACGACGTTCTCTGCTCCCTCCGCTTCGCTCCCCCCGCAGACAACGACGCGGGGACCCCGGAGTGAGCGCCCCCGACCTGCTGTTCACCGGTGGCAACGTCCACACGGTCGACCCGGACCGGCCGCACGCCGACGCGATCGCCGTGCGAGACGGGCGGATCGTCTGGGTCGGCCACGCCGCGGACGCGCCCGACTGGGTGCGGACTGCCCGTGAGACGCGCGAGCTGGACGGCCGAACCGTGCTGCCGGGCTTCGTCGACGCCCACAACCACGTGCGTCTCGGGTCCGACGCGGACTGCGTCCAGCTGGCCGGTGCCGACTCGCTCGACGAGGTCGCCGCTCGGCTGCGCGCCTGGGAGGGCGAGCACCCGCACGGCTGGATCGAGGCGGAGGGATACTCCTATGCGGGTCTCGCCGACGGTGCGCACCCGACCCGCCAGCAGCTGGACGCGATGGTGCCCGACCGCCCCGTGGTGGTCTTCAGCTATGACGTGCACACGCTCTGGCTGAACACGCTGGGCCTGGTCGCGCTCGGGATCGAGGTCGCGGACCAGCCCTTCGGCACCGCCGAGCTGGGAGACGACGGGGTGCCGACCGGGTTCGTCGCCGACTTCGCGGTGAAGGGCCTGTCCCGAGCCGGCATCCGTGCACTGCGCGAGCGAGGACTGCCCTGGGCCAGCACCGACCGCCAGTACGACCGGCTGTTGAGCAGCCTCGAGCTCGCGATCTCCTGCGGCATCACGACGGTCGTGGAGCCGCAGAACTCGCCCGACGACATCGCCCTGTTCGAGCGCGCCCGCGACGAGGGCCGGCTCGACCCGCGCCTGGTGCTGGCGATGTTCCACCCCTCGACCACCACGGCCGACGAGCGCGCCGAGTTCGCCGAGCTCGCTTCGACGTACGCCGACGACCGGCTGCGCGTCGGTCCGCTCAAGCTCTACATCGACGACGTGGTGGAGCCGCACACGGCGGCGCTGCACGAGGACTACGCCAACGAGCCGGGCCACCGGGGATCGACGTACTACGAACCGGCGGAGTTCGCCGAGCTCGTCACGACCCTCGATCGCGAGGGCTTCCAGCTGTTCGTGCACGCGACGGGGGACCGGGGCATCACCACCGTCCTCGACGCGATCGAGCACGCCCGGGCGGTCAACGGGCCACGCGATGCCCGCCACCAGGTCGTGCACGTGGAGTGCCTCCGACGCGAGGACCTGCCGCGGTTCGCCGAGCTCGGTGTCGTGGCCTGCATGCAGCCGCGGCACGCCAGCCCCGACCTCGCCGGACCCGGTCACGCGTGGGCCGATGCCGTGGGGGAGGACCGCTGGCACCAGGCCTGGCCGCTCCGCTCGTTGCAGGAGTACGGCGCCACGCTGGCCTTCTCGAGCGACTGGAACGTGGCCGAGATGGAGCCGATGGTGGGGATCTACAGCGCCGTGACCCGGGCTCCCCTGGCTGGAGGTGCGCCGTGGCAGCCGGAGGAAGCGGTGTCGGTGGAGGACGCCGTCCGTGGCTACACGATGGGCAGCGCGGTCGCGAACTTCTGCGAGCACGACCGTGGCTCGATCACCGTCGGCAAGCTCGCGGACCTGGTGGTCCTGGACCAGGACCCCTACGCGATCGACCCGGCGAAGCTCGCGGACGTCGCCGTGCTCGAGACCTGGGTCGGCGGAGAGCGGAGGTTCGCCTCATGACGGCGTGGACCATGCCGGCCGAGTGGGAGCCGCACGAGCGGACCTGGATGGCGTGGCCCTCCGGGGGCTACGCGCTGGGCGACACCCCGGCCGAGGCCGAGGAGGCCCGCAGCGCCTGGGCGTCGGTGGCCAACGCCGTGGCGGCGTACGAACCGCTCCACATGCTGGTGCCATCGGCCGAGCTCGCGGAGGCGCGTCGACGTCTGGACCCGGAGATCGTGCTGCACGAGGCGCCGCTCGACGACGCGTGGTACCGCGACATCGGGCCGACGTTCGTGCTCGGGCCGCGTGGTCTCGGGGCCGTGAACTGGGTCTTCAACGGCTGGGGCGCCCAGGACTGGGCGTCGTGGGAGCACGACGCGGTGGCCAGCCTGGTTGCGACGGAGGGGAGCGGCGCCGCACGGATCGACTCGCCGATGGTCAACGAGGGCGGTGGCATCCACACCGATGGCGCCGGCACCTTCCTCGTCACCGAGACCGTCCAGCGCGACCCCGCCCGCAACCCCGGGTGGACGCGCCAGCAGGTGGAACAGGAGCTGACGAGAACCGTCGGAGCGCGCAAGGTGATCTGGCTGCCCCGCGGCCTGACCCGCGACAGCGAACGCTTCGGCACGCGTGGGCACGTCGACATCGTGGCGACCTTCAACGCGCCCGGTCGGGTGCTGCTCCACGAGCAGCGCGACGACCACCACCCCGATGCCGCGATCAGCCGGGAGCTGGCACTGCTCCTGGTCGACGAGACCGACGCGGACGGGAAGCCGCTGGAGATCGCCATGCTCCCTGCGCCGACGGTCCTGCGCGACGACGAGGGCTGGGTCGACTACAGCTACGTCAACCACTACGTCGCCAACGGCGCCGTCATCGCCTGCTCCTTCGACGACCCGGCCGACGCCGAGGCACGCGAGATCCTCGCCGACGCCTACCCCGGGCGCACCGTCGTCCAGGTCGACGCGCGGCCGATCTTCGCGCGCGGCGGCGGCATCCACTGCATCACCCAACAGCAACCAGCGATCCCATCAGCACAGAAGGACAGGTCATGAAGCTCATCACGGCAACACCCCAGCCCTCCCTCGCCCGCGTGGGCGAGTCCGACGGGCGCCAGGTCACGGTCGGTCTGGTGCAGATGCACTGGGCCGCGGATCCGCAGGAGCACCTCGACACGCTCCACGACGGCGTGGCCACGGCAGTCGCGGCCGGCGCGTCGATCGTCTTCCTGCCCGAGCTCACGCTCTCGCGCTACCCCGCGGACACCAAGCCCGAGGGCGTCCCCGCGGAGCTCACGGAGTCGCTCGAGGGCGGCCCGACCTTCACCTTCGCCGCCGCGGCGGCCGTCGAGCACGGCGTCTTCGTGCACGCCTCTCTCTACGAGCGGGCAGACGCCGAGGACGGCCTCGGCCTGAACACCGCGATCCTGGTCGCGCCCGACGGCAGCCTCGCCGCGCGCACCCGCAAGCTGCACATCCCCGTCACAGCCGGCTACTACGAGGACCTCTACTTCCGTCCCGGGCCGGCGGAGTCGCCGTACCCCGTCCATCCCGTCGACCTGCCCGGCGCACCGCGCCTCGGCCTGCCGACGTGCTGGGACCAGTGGTTCCCCGAGCTTGCGCGGGCCTACTCGCTCGCCGACGCGGAGATCCTCGCCTACCCGACCGCCATCGGCTCCGAGCCCGACCACCCCGACTTCGACACCCAGCCGCTGTGGCAGGGCGTCATCGTGGGCAACGGGATCGCCAACGGCCTCTTCATGGTCGTCCCCAACCGGTGGGGCGACGAGGGGCTGGTGAGCTTCTACGGCTCCTCCTTCATCAGCGACCCCTACGGCCGCGTCCTCGTGCAGGCCGACCGCGAGGGCGATGCGGCGCTCGTGGCGACGCTCGACC
>JBDSPC010000232.1:0-2581 GCA_039914485.1 Nocardioides sp. | reverse complement strand
CTGACCGGTCACAAAGTTCCGCACTTTTGTGACCGGTCGGCGCTCTCAAAGGGAACTTTGTGACCGGTCAGCCCAGGAAGCGGCGGAGCCCGGTGGCCAGCCCGTCGGCATACCGCGCACGACCCCGGGCCGACGTCATCACGGCGGCCTCGCTCGCGTTGCGCATGTTGCCCAGCTCGACCATCACGGTCGGGATGTCCGAGAGGTTCAGGGTGCCGAGGTCGGAGCGCACGTCGAGCCCGTCACCGCCGGCGATGTAGTTGGCGACCGGGAAGCCGGAACCCAGCAGCCCGGTGCGTACGGCGCCCGCCAACCGCAGCGAGGGGCGGTAGATGTCCGAGGTCCACGGCGAGCGGTCGGCCGGGGCGATGACATGGAAGCCGCTGGCGCCGGCGGCGTAGGACCCGTCACCGTGCACGGAGACCTTGAGATCGGCGTCGATCCGGTTGCCCGCGCGCCCGCGGACGTCGACGCACGGACCCCAGCGATCCTCCCGGTTGGACGATCGCGTCATCACGACGCGCGCGCCGAGGGAGCGCAGGCGGTCCCGCAACGCCACCGAGACCTCCCAGGCGAAGGTCGCCTCGGGATAGCCGGCGTTCGTCGCCGTACCCGTCGTGTTGCAGGGCTTGTCGAACCCGCCCGCAGGCACCAGGCGATTGATCGAGGAAGGGAAGTTGTGGTTGCCCAGCTGGTGGCCGGGATCGATCACCACCGTCGTGCCGGCGAGCGGCAACACCGCGGCCGCGACCAGGGTCGCGAGCATCAGTCGGCGTATCCCTGCGGGTTGTGCGACTGCCAGCGCCAGAGGTCGGTCAGCATGTCGTCGATGGAGCGGGTCGCCTTCCAGCCCAGCTCGGCCTCCGCGCGGGTCGGGTCGCCGTACGTCGTGGGCAGGTCGCCGGCGCGACGCGGGCCGACCGTGTAGGCGACCTCGACCCCGGCGGCCTTCTCGAACGCCGCGATCATCTCCAAGACCGACGAGCCGACGCCGGTGCCGAGGTTCCAGGCGCGAGCGCCGCCCTCCGTCGCCGAGAGGTGCTCCAGCGCGGCGACGTGGCCGGTGGCGAGGTCGAGCACGTGGATGTAGTCGCGCAGCGGGGTGCCGTCGGGTGTCGGGTAGTCGTCGCCGAAGACCGTCAGGGACTCACGTCGCCCGACCGCGACCTGGGCGATGTAGGGGGTCAGGTTGTTGGGGATGCCCGCCGGGTCCTCGCCGATGGTGCCCGACTCGTGCGCCCCGACGGGGTTGAAGTAGCGCAGGATGCCGATGCGCCACGACCGGTCGGAGACGGCGAGGTCGCGCAGGATCTGCTCGACCATCACCTTGGTCCAGCCGTAGGGGTTGCTGGCCTGGAGCGGCTCGTAGTCCTCCTGGTAGGGCACGGGTGCGTGGTCGCCGTACACCGTCGCAGAGGACGAGAAGACCAGCTGGCGGCAGCTCGAGGCAGCCATCGCGCGCAGCAGGACCAGCGTCGACTCAAGGTTGTTGCCGTAGTAGTCAAGCGGCTCGGCGACGCTCTCGCCGACGGCCTTGTGCCCGGCGAAGTGGATCACCGAGTCGTAGTCGCCGGCGGCGAACAGCGCGGTCACGGCCGGTTCGTCGCGCAGGTCCATCTCGTGCGTGACCACGTCGCGCCCGGCCAGCTTCTCGACCCGACGGATCGCCTCGGGGGACGAGTTGT
This sequence comes from Nocardioides sp., assembly GCA_039914485.1. GTDB lineage: Bacteria > Actinomycetota > Actinomycetes > Propionibacteriales > Nocardioidaceae > Nocardioides. The sequence continues at coordinate 896 of JBDSPC010000232.1, read as the reverse complement.
CGTAGTTGTCGAGCACCTCGACGTCATGCCCGTGGCCGAGCAGCTCGAGGACGGTGTGCGAGCCGATGTAGCCGGCGCCGCCGGTGACGAGGATCTTCATGGACGCCACCCTAGCCATGGGCGTACGTCAGACTGCTGCCCATGCCTACCGCGCTCATCACCGGAATCACCGGCCAGGACGGCCTCTACCTCGCGGAGCTGCTGCTCTCGAAGGGGTACGACGTCCACGGCGTGATCCGCGGCCAGAACAACCCGCGCCGCGAGCTGGTCGAGCGCCTCGTGCCCGACGTGCGGCTCCACAACGGTGACCTGACCGACCTGTCCAGCCTGATGCGCGCACTGCGGGACTCCGACCCCGACGAGGTCTACAACCTCGGTGCGGTCAGTTTCGTCGCCTACTCCTGGGAGAACGCTTTCGTCACCAGCGACGTCACCGGCATGGGCGTGCTCAACATCCTCGAGGCGGTCCGCCTGCACGCCGGCGACGACCCGGGCAGCATCCGCTTCTACCAGGCGTCGAGCTCGGAGATGTTCGGCAAGGTGCAGCAGGTGCCGCAGTCCGAGCAGACGTTGCTGTGGCCGCGTTCGCCGTACGGCGTGAGCAAGGTCTACGGCCACTACATGACGATCAACTACCGCGAGTCCTACGGCATGCACGCCAGCTCCGGCATCCTCTTCAACCACGAGTCCCCCCGCCGCGGTGAGGAGTTCGTGACGCGCAAGGTCAGCAAGGCCGTCGCGAAGATCAAGCTCGGTCTGCAGGACGAGATCGTCATGGGCAACCTCGACGCACGCCGTGACTGGGGCTTCGCCGGCGACTACGTCGAGGCGATGTGGCGGATGCTCCAGCAGGACGTCGCCGACGACTACGTCATCTCCACGGGCGAGACGCACTC
>JBDSPC010000222.1:0-12692 GCA_039914485.1 Nocardioides sp. | reverse complement strand
TCACCTTCCTCAAGATGAACGTCGACGAGAACCCGGTGACCCCCTCGTCCTACCGCGTCACCGGCATCCCGACGATCAACGTCTACCAGGGCGGCGAGGTCGTGAAGTCCATCGTCGGCGCCAAGCCGAAGGCCGCGCTCCTCAAGGAGCTTGCCGACTTCATCTGAGTCGACTGACAGACCACCGGCCCCGATCCGCCTCGTGCGGGTCGGGGTCGTGTCATTTCCCGGTGCGGTGCGTCGCCTTCGGGGCCGGGGCGGGCGCAGGTCGTACGGCGCCCCACAACCGTTCGAGCGCCAGCTCGACCTCCGACTTCCACGTGACGACGGACCGCAGGTCCATCCGCATCCGGGGGGTGGTGATGTGCGCCCGCTGGGTCTTGAAGCCGACCCGCCCGAGGAACTCCGCCGGCATCACGCAGCCGACCGACCGGCCGCGGGTGTCCCCGAAGGCCTCGACCGCACTGATCTCGCGCTTGACCAGGTCGCGCGCCATCCCCTGCACCAGGAGCCGGCCGACGCCGCCCTTGCGGGCCGACGGTTCGACGTACACCGTCGAGAGCAGGACGGCGTCCGGCGACGGCGGGAACGTCGGCATCCCGGCGGCGCCGGGAAAGAAGGCGACGGGCGCATAGATCGCGTGCCCGACGACCTCACCGTCGATGAGTGCGACGCGGCCGGCCGAGCCCCATTCGCGCAGCACCCAGGAGAGCCAGGCCTCGCGCGCTTCGAGCTCCTCCCCGGCGCACAGCCGCGCACGGCTGACCGGGTCGGCGCCCCAGAACAGGCAGGAGCGACACGGCTCGTCCACCCGCGCGAGGTGGTCGAGCGTGAGCGGGACTGTCCGCCGGGCCATATATCCATGCTAGGCCGCAATGCCTTGCTGCGAGGATGGGCTCATGCGCCAAATTCGCCAGAGCAAGAAGCTGCAAGGAGTTCGATACGACGTCCGGGGTCCGATCCTCGTCGAGGCACAGCGCCTCGAGGCCGAGGGACACCGGATCCTCAAGCTCAACATCGGCAACACCGCACCCTTCGGCTTCGAGGCTCCCGAGGCGATCCTGGCCGACATGATCCATCACCTGCCGCAGTCACAGGGTTACAGCGACTCGCAGGGCATCTACTCCGCGCGCACCGCCGTCATGCACTACTACCAGTCGCACGGCCTGCGCGAGACCAGCGTCGAGGACATCTTCATCGGCAACGGCGTTTCCGAGCTGATCGGCATGGTGCTGCAGGCGTTCCTCGACGACGGCAACGAGATCCTGGTGCCCGCGCCCGACTACCCGCTGTGGACCGGCGCGATCACGCTGTCGGGCGGTACGGCGGTGCACTACCGCTGCGACGAGGAGAACGACTGGGATCCCGACCTGGCCGACATCGAGTCGAAGATCACCGAGAACACCCACGGGCTGGTGATCATCAACCCGAACAACCCGACCGGTGCCGTCTACAGCGAGGAGATCGTCAAGGGCCTCATCGACATCGCCCGTCGCCACCAGCTGGTCGTCTTCGCCGACGAGATCTACGAGAAGATCCTCTTCGAGGACGCCCAGCACCACCACGCCGCGACCTTCGCCGGCAACGACGTGCTGTGCCTGACCTTCAGCGGTCTCTCGAAGGCCTACCGCGTGTGCGGCTACCGCGCCGGCTGGCTGATGATCTCCGGCCCGAAGGAGCTCGCCACCGACTTCCTCGACGGTCTCGTGCTTGTGGCGAACATGCGAATGTGCGCCAACGTGCCTGCGCAGCACGCGATCCAGACCGCGCTCGGCGGCTACCAGTCCGTCGAGGAGTTCATCGGACCCGGCGGCCGTTTCTACGAGCAGTCGATGCTCGCCGACCGGCTGCTCAACGAGATCCCGGGCGTCTCCAACGTGACCCCCAAGGGTGCGCTCTACTGCTTCCCGCGCCTCGACCCCGCGGTCTACGAGATCGACGACGATCAGCAGTTCGTGATCGACCTGCTGCGCGCGAAGAAGATCCTGGTCACCCACGGCACCGGCTTCAACTGGTTCGAGCCCGACCACTTCCGCCTCGTCACACTGCCCGAGGCGTCCGTCCTGGAAGAGGCGATCGGCCGGATCGGCGACTTCCTCGCGACCAGGCGATAGCGACCTCGGCTTCGCCAGGGACCGTGAGGTGTCCGGGACGGCCTAGGCTCACCGGCATGCGCGATCTCACCTATCCCCCGGTCATCGTCACCGCCAAGGCGGCGTTCCGTCTGCTCGGCCAGCGGTTCCAGATGACGGGTTCCGAGCACGTGCCCCGCTCCGGCGGTGTCCTGCTGGCCTACAACCACATCAGCTACGTCGACTTCATCTACGGCGGCCTCGCTGCCAACCCGTCGGGGCGCAAGGTGCGCTTCATGTCGAAGCGCGAGCTGTTCGACACCCCCGGCCTCGGGGCGTTCATGCGCTCGTTGCACCACATCGAGGTGGACCGCGCCGCCGGCGAGGCGTCGATGGCGACCGCGCTGGAATACCTGAAGGCCGGTGAGGCCGTCGGGATCTTCCCCGAGGCCACCATCTCGCGGGCGATGGAGCTCAAGGAGTTCAAGTCCGGTGCCGTCCGCATCGCGGCCGAGGCCGGCGTGCCGCTCGTCCCGGTCATCCTGTGGGGAACGCAGCGGATGATGACCAAGGACCACCCGCGCGACTTCTCGCGCGGCACCACGATCGCGATCACCGTCGGCGAGCCCCTGCGCCCGACACCCGCCGACAATGCGGTCGCCCAGACGGCGCTCCTGCATGCGCGGATGACCTCGATGCTGGAGGAGACCATTGCGGCGTACCCGACCAAGGAGCAGCCGCCCGGCTCCTGGTGGGTCCCGACGCGTCTGGGTGGTACGGCGCCGACACTCGACAAGGCCGGCGTCCTGGACGTCGCGGAGAAGCGGGAGCGGGCGCGCAAGCGGGCGGAGAAGCGTACCGCGAAGAAGTGATTACTCGATATGTTCCTAGATCGTTTTATCGCTGAATCACTTTGTCGACATTGACTGTTTCCGCAGGTCAAAGGGTTGTGCTCCTTGTGGAAGTCCCCGGATGTCCGGGGACTCCTGCACGTGTCAGGGGAGCTCTCGCCTGACACGTGCGGGGCTTGCCCCACCAGTCGTTAGATCGGGCGGTCGGTCCGGTTCCGCGGATCCATGATCTCCACGATCCGACGCAGGTCGTCCAACGAGGCGAACTCGACGGTGATCTTCCCCTTGGACTTGCCGAGGTCGACCTTGACCCGGGTCTCGAACCTGTCCGAGAGCCGCTCGGCGAGGTCGGCCAGGCCGGGGGCCTTGGGCTTGTTGCGCTGGGCCCGGGTGGAGGACGTCTGACCGGGGCCGAGCGAGACGATCTCCTCGAGGCCGCGGACGCTGATGCCCTCGGCGGTGACCCGAGCAGCGAGCCGGTCCTGGAGGTCGGCGTCCTCGATCGTCAGCAGGGCCCGGGCGTGACCGGCGGAGAGCACTCCGGCGGCAACCCGCCGCTGGACGGCCGGCGACAGCTTCAGCAGGCGCAGGGTGTTGCTGATCTGCGGGCGCGAGCGGCCGATGCGCTGGGCGAGCTCGTCGTGGGTGCAGCCAAAGTCCTCGAGGAGCTGGCCGTAGGCAGCGGCTTCTTCGAGGGGGTTGAGCTGGGAGCGGTGCAGGGTCTCCAGCAGCGCGTCGCGGAGCATGTCGTTATCGTCGGTCTGGCGAACGATGGCGGGGATGGTGTCCTGGCCCGCGGCCTGCGACGCTCGCCACCGACGCTCACCCATGATGAGCTCGTACTCATCGACCCCGGTCCTGCGCACCACGACCGGCTGGAGCAGGCCGACCTCGGTGATGGAGTGCACGAGCTCCGCGAGGGCCTCCTCCTCGAAGACCTGCCGGGGCTGGCGCGCGTTCGGGCGCACCTGGCCGATCGGCAGCTCGGCGAAGTAGGCGCCGGCAACGGTGCCGGCGGGAGCACTGCTGGCGGCCGGTTCGCTCGAACCGTCGACCGGGGTGGTCGACTCGGTCGAGACGGAGTAGTGAGCCGCTCCATCGGTCTCCGGCGGCGCGGTCGGGATGAGTGATCCCAGCCCACGGCCGAGGCCACGCCGGGGCGGCTTGGGGGTGGTGCTCATTGCGGGGCTCCCATGGTTGCGATCTCCCGGGCTGCCTCGAGGTAGCTGAGTGCACCGGCCGACGCAGGATCGTAGGTCATCACGGTCTGACCGTAGGACGGCGCCTCGGAGACGCGGACCGAACGCGGGATCGCCGTCTTGAGCACCTCGGAGCCGAAGTGCTCGCGCACTTCGGACGCCACGCCCGCCGCGAGACGGGTGCGGGCGTCGTACATCGTCAACAAGATGGTGGTGACGACCAGGCGTTGGTTGAGGTGCTTGCGCACCATCTCGACGGTCTCGAGCAGCTGGCCCAGGCCCTCGAGGGCGTAGTACTCCGCTTGGATCGGGATGAACATCTCCCGGCCGGCCACCAGCGCGTTCAGCGTGAGCAGACCGAGGGACGGCGGGCAGTCGATGAGCACGTAGTCGAACCGCTCATCACCCACGTCAGCGGCCGAACCGATCCACGGATGGCCTACCAGCGCCGTCTGGAGGCGAGTCTCGCGAGCGACCATGCTCACCAGCTCGATCTCCGCGCCCGCGAGGTCGATCGTGGCGGGCACGACCCACAGGCCCGCGATCTCGTCGCTCTCGCTCATCACGTCCGCCAGCGGTTCGCCGTCGACCAGCATGTCGTACGTCGAGGGCACGCCGCGGTGATGATCCACCCCGAGGGCCGTGGAGGCGTTGCCCTGTGGATCGAGATCGATCACCAGCACCCGCTGGCCCAGCTGGGCCAGGGCGACGGCGACGTTCACCGTGGTGGTCGTCTTGCCCACGCCGCCCTTCTGGTTCGCGACCACGAACACGCGCGTGGCGTCGGGGCGTGCTGCTGGACGGTCTCGATGCAGGTGACCACTGCGCGCGAGCACCGACTGCTCCGCGGCGCGCGCCAGTGGCGTGGAGTCGTCGTCGTACGTGCGGCCGGCCTCGGCGAGCTGGCCCGCGGTGCGCACCTGCCAGGCGGACGTTGTTTCACGTGAAACCGCGTCGGGAGCTCTTGTTTCACGTGAAACGGCCCCACCCTCAACCTGTGGATGAACCTGAGGTTCCTGTGGACAGTCACGCTCAGCAGGGTGAGGGGAGGTGGTGGATAACCCCCCATCATGGGGAAACTCGTGCTCAGGACGGTTGGAGTCCTCGGTCACAACCAGGACCTTTCCATGTGGATGCTGCATTCTTCATGGGCCACCATCAGCGTCGACGACGGTGAGATTCGCGTGGCGAGCGTGAGGCGGGCAAACCTACCTGTGACGGGTCGGCCCAAGCCACCCGTAGGGCATGAGTGCTGTGGACGAGCGAGGTGCCACCCAGGGTCAGCACCTCGGGCTCCGCACACCGCAGCTTGCGAAGCGTGGGCCGTGCCACGTCGATCTCGTCGACGACAGACGAACCCTTCATCGCCACCAAGGCCCCCTGTGGAGCAACCAGCGGCATCGACCAGCGCAGGAGGCGCTCGAGTGGCGCCACGGCCCGGGAGGTCACGACATCGAAACCGTGCCGTTCCTTGACCTCTTCGGCCCGACCCCTGATCACGGTGACCTGCTCCAGACCGAGCATCTCCACCACCTCGTCGAGGAAGGTCGTACGTCGCAACAACGGCTCGACGAGCGTGATCCGCAGGTCCGGCCGGGCGATCGCCAGCACGAGGCCGGGCAGGCCGGCTCCCGAGCCGATGTCGCAGACGGACACGTCCTGAGGGATCGCCTCGCCCAGCACAGCACAGTTCAACAGGTGCCGGTCCCACAGCCGCGGCGCCTCACGCGGGCCGATGAGCCCACGCACGACTCCATCGGTGGCCAAGAGGGCGGCGTACTCCTCGGCCAGCGCCAGCCGGTCCGAACCAAACACCCCCCGCGCCACCTCGGGCGTGGCCGGGGGCACGGGGGGTGGCAGGTCGCTCGTCGACGTCACGGGCGCTGTTTCACGTGAAACATGGGCGCGGTCAGGCCGGCAAGATGACGACGAATCGTCGCGGCTCGGCACCCTCGGACTCCGAGGTGAGGCCGGCCGCCGACACGGCGTCGTGCACGACCTTGCGCTCGAACGACGTCATCGGCTCCAGGGACACCGACTCGCCGATCTTCTGGACCTCGGCGATCTTCTCGGTTGCCAGCAGCACCAGGCGCTCGCGCTGCTGGGCGCGGTAGCCGGAGACGTCGAGCATGAGCCGCGACCGCTCACCGGTCTCGCGGTAGACGGCAAGGCGGGTCAGCTCCTGCAGGGCGTCGAGCACCTCGCCCTTCGCGCCCACGAGCTGGGAGAGGTCGGCGCCGACGATCGACACGGCGGCCCGGTCACCCTCGACGTCCATGTCGAGATCACCGTCGAGGTCGGCGATGTCGAGCAGCTCCTCGAGGTAGTCGGCGGCGATGTCGCCCTCCTGCTCGAGGCGCTCAACCTTCGAGGGACGGCTGGACCCTTCGGTCTCCCTCGCCTCGACGTCCGACCAGTCGGTCGCCTCGTCGGTCGCCTCGTCGCTGACGAGGTCCTGACTGTTCTCGGTGGGCTCTGCTGCCTGGGGATCGGTCACGTGAGAATCTCCTGCCGTCTGCGTTGCGGAATCGCGGCGGGGCCGCGGGGAACTGTGGAGGGCTAGCTGCCCTGTTGCTTCTTCTTCGCCTGGCGCTGCGCCTTGGTCTGGCGCTTCGGCTGGACGCGCGGAGCGGGTCGATCCTCGACCTCGGTCTCCGTCGACGACTCAGGGCTTGCTTGGGCATCGATGGTCAGGCCCTTGCGCGCGGCCTTCGCCTTGTCGCGGTCCTCCTTGGCCTTGAAGGCCGGGGTGCCGGGAGCCGGGTTGTTGCGGATCACGTAGAACTGCTGGCCCATCGTCCACAGGTTGGAGGTGGTCCAGTAGAAGAGAACGCCCACCGGGAAGGCGATACCACCGACGGCGAACACCACCGGGAGCACGTACAGGAGCATCTTCTGCTGCTGGGCGTAGGGACCCGTGAGCGCGTCGGCCGGCATGTTCTTGCTCATCAGCTGGCGCTGCGTGAGGAACGTCGTGGCCGTCATGGCAATGACCAGCACGGCCGCGAGGAGCCGCACCCCGTTGTCACTGGTGTCGAGGAAGGTGTTGGAGATCCTGGCGCCGAGGAAGGTCGCATCCGCGAACTGCTGGTTCAGCGTCTCGGTCATCACGCCCTTGGGCGATTCGGGCTTCTTCACCGCCTGGTCGATCAGCCGGAACAGGGCCAGGAAGATCGGCATCTGCAAGATGATCGGCAGGCAGGACGCGAACGGGTTGGTGCCCGAGTCCTTGTAGAGCTTCATCGTCTCCTGGGCGAGACGCTCCCGGTCGTGGCCGTACTTCTTCTACAGCTCCTTGACCTTGGGCTGGATCAGCTGCATGTTGCGACTGGACTTGATCTGCTTGACGAACAGCGGGATCAGCGCCGCCCGGATGACCAGCGTCAGGCCGATGATCGAGAGCACCCATGCCACGCCCGACGCGGGACCGAAGATGTCCCCGAACAGGGTGTGGAAGCTCTTGAGCACGAAGGAGATCGCGTAGTACAGCGGCGTCATGATGAAACCGCCGATGCGGCCGAAGAAGTCGAGCACTCAAGCTCCCTGGGTGGGGGTCGGACTCGCACTCATGGTGCGAGGAGGACTGTGTCGATCGGGTGGAACCGGGTCATAGCCGCCGGCCGCCCATGGGTGGCAGCGGGCCAACCGGCGAACAGCGAGCCACACACCGCGCAGCGCACCGTGCCGGGTCACTGCTTCGAGCGCATAGGCCGAGCACGAGGGGTGATAGCGACACACCTGGCCGTACAACGGACTGATCAGCGCCCGATACGCCTTGAGGAACCCGATCAGCAGAAATTTCACGACGTCGCCCTGGTCAGACAACGGCGTAGGTCGGCGTCGAGTTCCGCGTACGGCGCGCCCGCGGATGCTGGCAGCGCCCGCACCACGAGCACAGCAGAACCCGGAAGCCCCGCCAATGCAGGCAGGTGCTCCCGGGTCAGGTGTCGAAGACGGCGCTTCACGCGGTTGCGGACCACGGCGTTGCCCACGGCCTTGCTCACCACGAAACCCACGAGCGCCGGCTGGCCGGGCGGGTGGACGTCGAGGTGGATCACGACCGTGCTGGAACCGCAGCGACGACCCGAGCGAACAGTCCGCCGGAAGGCGTCACTGTTGCTGAGTCGGTTCGCGGCCGGCAGCACGAGCGTGGTCGCCGCAGGCGCGGCCGTCAGACGGCCAGGCTGTTGCGGCCCTTGCGGCGACGCGCCGACAGGATCGCGCGGCCGGCGCGCGTGCGCATGCGCAGGCGGAAGCCGTGGACCTTGTGACGGCGGCGGTTGTTCGGCTGGTACGTACGCTTGCTCACGAGCTTGTCTCCGATGCAGTTTCTCTTGGGGTGTCCACTCAACAGGCGAAATGGTGCGTACGGCGAACAGAGTGATCGTCGCACTTGGCTCTTCGGCCGGCACCGCCCACCCACGCGCGTGCACCCGGTTGGGGCACGGAGTCGTGGACATGCGGCACCCGTCGACACGGAGTGACCGGCCAACGGTACGCGCGCTGGCGAATCAGGGTCAAACTCAGGACTGTGCCACAGGGCGACAGCCTGTGGATGACGGCTTGCCGAGGGGTTTCGCCGGTTGTTAGGTTGCGCCACACAGTGGTTCTCGAAACTGCCGGTGTTGACGGTGGTTCTCGGTCCCCAGGGGGCAGGTCCCCAGTCTGCCCATCTGCGCCCTGACCTGCACACATAGGGTGGGCGCAGCACGGTCCGGCAGCCCAGAGTGTGACCCAGGTCACCACCAGGTGCCAGTGGTTCACAGTCTGTGGACAACTCTGTGGACGAAACGCCGAACAACCAGACGCAGGAGAGGTAGGCCGGTGGACGACCACGCCAACACCCAGGCCAACACCCAGGGGCCCGACCACGCGCCCGATCAGGAACACGAGCTCGGAACCGTCTGGCGAGCCATCGTCCACGACCTCCAGCCCAACCAGCGCGCCTGGCTGCGCGCGAGCGAGCCGGTGACGCTGCACGAGAGCACGGCCATCATCGCCGTCCCCAACGACTTCACCCGGGGCCAGCTCGAGGGCCGACTGCGCGCCCAGCTCGAGGATGCGCTGAGCGAGTCGTTCGGCCGAGAGATACGTCTCGCCGTCAGCGTGAACCCGGCGCTGGAGGACCGGTCACCGCAGACACACATCGATGAAGAGACAAGTCCATCTAGTGACATGTCGACAAATAGAACCGCGGACGACGGCACCCCGCACGGACTGATCGCCACGTCCGGCCCCGCCGCGCCGCCGGCCACCGAGTCCGGCTCCCGTGAATCCGCCACCGATCGACGTACGCACTCGGCGCTCGAGACCCGGTTGAACCCGAAGTACACGTTCGAGACCTTCGTCATCGGCTCGTCCAACCGGTTCCCGCACGCCGCTGCGGTCGCGGTGTCGGAAGCGCCGGGCAAGGCCTACAACCCGCTCCTCGTGTACGGCGAGTCCGGGCTCGGCAAGACGCACCTGCTGCACGCCATCGGTCACTACGTGCGCAGCCTCTACACGAACGCCAAGGTGCGCTACGTCTCCAGCGAGGAGTTCACCAACGAGTTCATCAACGCGGTGCGCGACGACCGGCAGGACCGGTTCAAGCGGAGGTATCGCGACGTCGACGTGCTGCTGATCGACGACATCCAGTTCCTGCAGGGCAAGACCCAGACGCAGGAGGAGTTCTTCCACACCTTCAACACGCTGCACAACGCCAACAAGCAGATCGTGCTCACCTCCGACCAGGCGCCGAAGAAGCTCGAGGCCCTGGAGGAGCGGCTGCGCAACCGGTTCGAGTGGGGCCTCATCACCGACGTCCAGCCGCCGGAGCTCGAGACCCGGATCGCGATCCTGCGCAAGAAGGCGGCGATGGACCGGCTCACCGCGCCCCCGGACGTGCTGGAGTTCATCGCCTCAAAGATCCAGACCAACATCCGCGAGCTCGAGGGTGCGCTGATCCGGGTGACCGCGTTCGCCAACCTCAACCGCCAGGACGTCGACATGAGCCTGGCCGAGATCGTGCTGCGCGACCTGATTCCCGAGGGCGCCGAGCCGGAGATCACGCCCGGGCTGATCATCGCGCAGACGGCCGCCTACTTCGGCGTCTCGATCGAGGACCTCACCGGGCCGAGCCGTGGCCGGCACCTGGTGATGGCGCGTCAGATCGGGATGTACCTGTGTCGCGAGCTCACCGAGCTCTCGCTGCCCAAGATCGGCGCCGAGTTCGGCAATCGCGACCACACCACTGTCATGTATGCCGATCGCAAGATCCGCCAGCTGCTCGCCGAGCGTCGAGCCGTGTTCAACCAGGTCTCCGAGCTCACCAACCGCCTGAAGGTCCAGGCACGTCAAGCCTGACTCTGAAATCTGTGGAGGACGTGTGATTCAGGGCCGCGTGTCATCCACAGGGCCTGTGCGTTGCGGGGACCGAACGACAGAACATCCGGCGGGGTGCACAGCCCGACCCGCTGGTGAACACCCTGGCGCACAGCCCCTGTGCACTTCGATTGCGAGGGCTGACCAGCACAAACAAGAGTTGTCCACAGTTTCCACAGACGCTATTACTCCTATCTACCTGTAACCCGAATGAATCCCAGGAACCACTGAACGGGGCCCAGGCTGGGGACAACTGGGGGCTAGCCTCCCGATTCCCGTCCCGGCCATGGCAGGATTCGCAATCCGCGCGTCCGTGCGAGACCAGCAGACCGACCAACAGCACGTCCCAAGAGGAGCCCGAAGTGAAGTTCCGCGTCGAACGCGACGTCTTCGCCGATGCCGTTGCCTGGGCTGCTCGCAGCCTCCCGGTTCGTCCCAGCTCACCGGTCCTCGCCGGTCTCCTCATCGAGGCCAGCGATTCCGGTCTGGTGCTCTCCACCTTCGACTACGAGACCTCCGCGCGCGCCGACCTCACGGCCGAGGTCAGCGACGAGGGCAGTGCCCTCGTCAGTGGCCGACTGCTGGCCGACATCTGTCGCAGCCTGCCCGCCAAGCCGATCGAGATGCAGCTCGACGGTCCGCGCGTCTCGCTGACCTGCGGTTCCGCCCGCTTCAGCCTCCAGACGATGCCGGTCGCCGACTACCCCAAGCTTCCGCAGATGCCGGCCGCCACCGGCACCGTCTCCAGCAACGACTTCGCGCACGCCGTCGCCCAGGCCGTCACGGCCGCCGGTCGCGACGACATGCTGCCCGTGCTCACCGGCGTCCGAATCGAGATCGACGGTTCGACGATGTCGCTGCTGGCCACCGACCGGTTCCGCCTCTCGCACCGCGAGCTGACCTGGAACCCACAGACCCCCGACGCCTCCGTGGCCGCGCTGGTCCCGGCGAAGGTGCTCGGCGACACCGCCAAGGCGTTGACGTCCGGCGCCGAGGTCACCATCGCCCTGAGCTCCGGCGACGGCGGCGAAGGCCTGATCGGGTTCGAGGGCAGTGGCCTCGGCGGCGTACGCCGTACCACCACCCGACTCCTCGACGGCGAGTTCCCCAAGGTGCGCTCGCTGTTCCCGAGCGAGCACCTCACCGTCGCCAAGGTGCGCAAGGACGACCTGATCGAGACGGTCAAGCGCGTCGCCCTGGTGGCCGAGCGCAACACCGCGGTGCAGCTGAAGTTCGCCGACAACCAGCTCGTGCTGGATGCCGGCACCGGTGACGAGGCGCAGGCGACCGAGGTCATCGAGGCCGAGATCAACGGCGACGACCTGACCACCGGCTTCAATCCCCAGTTCCTGCTCGATGGCCTGACGGCGCTCGACGGCGAGTACATCGACCTCGCCTTCACCCAGGCCAGCAAGCCGGTCGTCATCTCGAGCACCGACGGCGGCGACACGGACTCGTTCCGCTACCTGTTGATGCCGCGTCGACTGCTGTCGTGACGCCCGTGCGCTCGTCGCTCGTGCACGGCTAGGCTCCGAACATGGACATCGGACTCGTCGGGCTCGGCAAAATGGGCGGCAACATGCGCGAGCGGTTGCGCCGAGGCGGCCACACGGTCGTCGGCTACGACCGCAACCCCGACGTCAGCGACGTCGCCTCGCTCGCCGCGATGGTCGAGCAGCTGCCCTCCCCCAAGGTCGTATGGGTGATGGTGCCCGCCGGTGACCCGACCCGGCAGACCGTCGCCGAGCTCGGTGGCCTGCTCACCGAGGGCGATGTGATCGTCGACGGCGGCAACTCCCGCTGGACCGATGACCTCGCCAACGCCGAGTCGTTGAAGGACCGGGGCATCGGCTACGTCGACTGCGGAGTCTCCGGAGGCGTGTGGGGCCTGGAGAACGGCTACGCCCTGATGTACGGCGGTGACCCGGCCGACATCGCCAAGGTGCAGTTCGCCTTCGACACCCTGAAGCCCGAGGGCGACTTCGGCGCCGTACGCGCCGGGAAGGTCGGCGCGGGGCACTTCTCCAAGATGGTCCACAACGGCATCGAATACGCGATCATGCAGGCCTACGCCGAGGGCTGGGAGCTCCTCGAGACGGCCGAGCTGACCGACAACGTGACCGAGGTCTTCCGCTCCTGGCGCGAAGGCACCGTCATCCGCTCGTGGTTGCTGGACCTGATGGTCAACGCCCTCGACGCGGACCCCGG
>JBDSPC010000209.1:0-7716 GCA_039914485.1 Nocardioides sp. | reverse complement strand
GCGGTGCAGAAGGCCAAGAAGCAGTCGGTCCCCAACAAGAACATCGACTCCGCGGTCAAGCGCGGCGGCGGCCTCGAGGGCACCGGCGTCAACTACGAGACGATCATGTACGAGGTCTACGGTCCCGCCGGCGTCGCCTTTCTCGTGGAGTGCCTCACCGACAACAAGAATCGTGCCGCGATGGAGGTCCGCACCGGCGTGACCCGCAACGGCGGCACGCTCGCCGACCCCGGCTCGGTCTCGCGCCTGTTCACCCGCAAGGGCGTCATCGTGGTGCCGAAGTCGCAGGAGAAGGACGGAGTGGCCACCGAGGTCTCCGAAGACATGGTGCTCGAGGCGACGCTCGACGCCGGCGCCGAGGACGTCAGCGACCAGGACGAGTCGTTCCAGGTCATCTCCGAGGCCACCGACATGGTCGCCGTGCGGACCGCCTTGCAGACCGCCGCGATCGACTACGACTCCGCCGACGTCGAGTTCGTGCCGAGCATGGAGATCCCTGTCGACAAGGACGCAGCCGTCAAGGTGCTCAAGCTGGCCGACGCCCTCGAGGACCTCGACGACGTGCAGAACGTCTTCACCAACGTCGACATCCCCGCCGACGTGATGGCGCAGCTCGACGAGGACGAAGAGGACTGAGCAACCGCTGCCCGCGCGTGTCGTACGCCGCCGGGTCGGCGCCGCAGGCTAGCGTTGGCCCGAACAGACGTTCGGACGAAAGGCTCACTTCATGCGGGTGCTCGGGATCGATCCCGGCCTGACGCGCTGCGGCGTCGGCGTGGTCGAGGGGTCCGTGGGCCGGCCGCTCACGTTGGTCGATGTCAACGTGATCCGCACCAGCCACACCGAGCCGATCGCGCAGCGACTGGTGACCATCGAGCGCGGGCTGGAGGCCTGGCTCGACGAGTTCCAGCCCGACGCGGTGGCGGTGGAGCGGGTCTTCGCCCGCTCCGACTCAAGCACCATCATGGGCACCGCCCAGGCCAGCGGCATCGCCCTGGTCGTCGCGGCCAGGCGCGGGCTGCCGATCGCGCTGCACACCCCGAGCGAGGTCAAGGCCGCCGTGTCCGGCAGCGGTCGGGCCAACAAGGCGCAGGTCGGGGCGATGGTGACTCGCATCCTCCGCCTCGACGCACCGCCCAAGCCGGCCGACGCTGCCGACGCGCTCGCGCTGGCCATCACGCACATCTGGCGCGGTGGAGCGCAGGCCCGCATCGACGCGGCCGTGCTGGCCGCATCCGCACACAGGAGCAGACAGTGATCGCATTCGTCCGTGGCGACGTCGCCGCCCTCACCCTCACCAGCGCCGTCCTCGACGTCGGCGGTGTCGGCCTCGAGCTGATGTGCACGCCCGGCACCCTGGCCACGCTGCGCGTGGGCACGACGGCCAGCCTGCCCACCAGCATGGTGGTCCGCGAGGACTCGCTGACCGTCTTCGGGTTCCTCGACGACGACGAGAAGCAGATCTTCGAGCTCGTCCAGACCGCCTCGGGCGTCGGGCCGAAGGTCGCCCAGGCCATGGTCGCGGTGCTCTCGCCCGACGACCTGCGAGCGGCGGTCGCGGGGGAGGACGTCAAGACCCTGACCCGGGTCCCCGGCATCGGACAGAAGGGCGCGCAGCGCATCATCCTGGAGCTCAAGGACCGCATCGGTGCACCCACGGGTGCCAGGCTCGCGGGCCAGCCGCACCGGGCTGGCGCCCCTTGGCGCGACCAGGTGCACCAGGGGCTCGTCGGCCTCGGCTGGTCGGCCAAGGAGGCGGAGCAGGCCGTCGAGGCGGTTGCTCCCGACGCCGGTGCCAGCCCCGACGTACCCTCCCTGCTGCGGGCTGCCCTGCGCGCGCTGAGCAAGGCGTGACGACGTGAACTGGGACGCCGACACCGACGAAGAGCTCACCGAGGCGGAGGCTGCGCACTTCCGGCGGCTCACCTCGGCGCAAGCCGATGACGACGGCGATGAACGCGCGGTCGAGGCGGCACTGCGCCCGCGCAGCCTCGACGAGGTCGTCGGACAGGTGCGGGTGCGCGACCAGCTCGGTCTCGTCCTCGAGGCGGCCCGCCGGCGGGGAAGGGCCCCCGACCACGTGCTGCTCTCCGGTCCGCCCGGGCTCGGCAAGACCACCCTGGCGATGATCATCGCCGGCGAGATGGTGTCGCCGCTGCGACTGACCAGTGGTCCCGCGATCACCCACGCGGGCGACCTCGCGGCGATCCTGTCTGGGCTCAACGAGGGCGACGTGCTGTTCGTCGACGAGATCCACCGGATGTCGCGCCCCGCCGAAGAGCTTCTCTACATGGCGATGGAGGACTTCCGGGTCGACGTCGTCATCGGCAAGGGCCCGGGCGCCACGGCCATCCCGCTGGAGATCCCGCCCTTCACCCTCGTCGGCGCCACCACCCGCGCCGGTCTGCTGCCCGGCCCCCTGCGCGACCGGTTCGGCTTCACCGCGCACCTCGAGTTCTACGAGCCCCACGAGCTCGACCAGATCGTGCACCGCTCCGCCGGCCTGCTCGGCGTCGAGCTGACCGACGAGGGGTCCGCCGAGATCGCCGGGCGCTCACGCGGCACCCCGCGGATCGCCAACCGGCTGCTGCGGCGCGTGCGCGACTTCGCGCAGGTCCGTGCCGACGGCGTGGTGACGCTCGAGGTGGCCAGGGCTGCGCTCGAGCTCTACGAGGTCGACGAGTCCGGGCTCGACCGGCTCGACCGCGGCGTGCTCGACGCGCTCTGCCGGCGCTTCGGCGGCGGGCCGGTCGGCGTCTCCACGCTCGCGGTCGCGGTCGGCGAGGAACGCGAGACCGTCGAGGAGGTCGCCGAACCGTTCCTGGTCCGCCTCGGCCTGCTGGCGCGCACCCCGCGCGGCCGGATCGCCACCGCCGCGGCCTGGCACCACCTCGGCATGACGCCACCCGTGGCGCCGTCCGGGATCGACTCGACCCTGTTCGACGACGCCTGAGACCCATCTGCCGAGGGCGCCGGGGAACTCCCGCGTACACTCCAGCGTTGGTCGCTCGGGCGCATGTCCGCGCTCCCATGTCTGTGTCATGCCAACCGAGATCCTTGAGGTAATCCCGTGGGCGAGCTCGCCTCCTTCCTGCCCCTGGTAGCCATCGCGCTGCTCTTCTGGGTGATGGTGGTGCGTCCCGCATCCCGTCGCCAGAAGGCCGTCGCCAAGCTCCAGGCCAACCTCCAGCCCGGCCAGCGCGTGATGCTGTCGTCCGGGATCTACGGCACGGTCCGGTCATTGCTCGACGACCGCGCCCGGGTCGAGATCGCGCCCGGCACGGAGATCGAGGTAGCCCGCGCTGCCATCAGCGTCGTGGACAGCCCGGCCGATCCCACTGGGCCGACCAGCCCGGTCGACGAGCCCGAAGCGGGCTGACATGGCCGCGCGCCGGCCGAATCCCGGCCGCACCCTGGTCGTCTTCTTCCTGGTGGTCGCGCTGTCCTACGGGCTGGTGGCACTCGCCGGAGTGTGGAAGCCCAAGCTCGGGCTCGATCTCCAGGGCGGCACCCGGATCACCCTGATCGCGAAGGGTGACGTCTCCAGCGCCGGCCTCACCGAGGCACGCGGGATCATCGAGGACCGCGTCAACGGCTCCGGCGTCGCCGAGGCCGAGGTCTCCACCCAGGGCAACAAGTACATCGTCGTCGAGATCCCCGGCGAGAGCCGCCGCGACCTGGTTGAGACCGTCAAGCGCCAGGCGCAGCTGCGCTTCCGCGTGGTCGCTGCCGTCGCCCAGGGCGTTGCCGGGGCCACCAACACCGTCCCCAGCACGGGCAACGGCACCGGCATCCCGGGCAACAACCGGGCGCCGTACGCATGGGCGGACGAGAAGGACAAGAAGAACAAGACCAAGACGCCGACGCCGACGCCGTCCCCGACGACCGAGGCGCCGGCCACCGAGGCGCCGGCCACCGAGGAGCCGTCCACCGGCGCGGACGACCCGCTGGTCTGGATGGACAACCCCGACGCCAAGTCCCTGGCCGCGTTCAACAAGTTCAGCTGCCCCGCGTCGGGTGAACCGCCGACGGTCGACGACGACCCGGACAAGCCGCTCATCACGTGTGATGAGAACGGCCAGAAGATGCTGCTCTCCAAGGCCCTGATCGAGGGCACCGACCTCAGCGGCGCCGACACCCTGCCGCCCAGCCAGCAGAGCGTCGAGTGGGGCGTCGACCTCAACTTCAACCGCGCCGGCACCACCGAGTTCGCCCGCATCTCCGAGGCCCTGCTCAACACCCAGAAGCAGTTTGCCATCGTGCTCGACGGCCGGGTCATCTCGGCGCCGACGATGAACGGCCTGATCACCGACGGCAACGCCCAGATCACCGGCCAGTTCACCGAGGCGGAGGCGCGCAGCCTGGCGACCAGCCTGAAGTACGGCGCCCTGCCGATCTCCTTCGAGAAGGACCCCCCGGTCGAGCTGGTCGGCCCGTCGCTCGCGGGCAACCAGCTGTCGGCCGGCATCAACGCCGGGCTCGCCGGCCTGTTCCTGGTGATGCTCAACTGCCTCTTCTACTACCGCGGGCTCGGCCTGGTCGTCATCGCGTCCCTGCTCACCGCGGCGGCACTGACCTACTCCCTCGTCGTGCTGCTCAGTGAGCTCGCCGGGTTCACGCTGTCGCTGCCGGGCATCGCCGGACTGATCGTCGCGGTCGGCATCACCGCCGACTCCTTCATCGTCTTCTTCGAACGAATACGAGACGAGATGCGCGACGGCAAGTCCATGCGCGTCGCGGTCGAGGCGGGGTGGTTGCGTGCTCGCAACACCTGCCTGGCGGCCGACTCCATCTCGTTGCTGGCGGCGGTCGTCCTGTACATCTTCGCCGCCGGCGTCGTGAAGGGCTTCGCGTTCGCGCTGGGCCTCTCGACCCTCATCGACCTTGCCGTGTTCTTCTGGTTCACGCACCCGATGGTCTCGTGGCTCGCCCGCTACCCGTTCTTCAACCGCGGGCACGCATGGTCCGGCCTCAGCGCCGACACGCTCGGCCTGGACTCGATCCCAACCTCGACCGTTGGAGGCAAGGCCTGATGGGCGCGTTCTCACGACTCGGCAACGACCTCTACTCGGGCCGTCGCTCGATCGACTTCGTCGGACGCAAGTGGGTCTGGTACGCCGTCTCGGCGGTCATCCTCGCGATGGCGGCCTTCGGCCTGGTGTCCAAGGGCCTCAACATGGGCATCGAGTTCACCGGCGGCGCCGAATACCGCGTGACCCTGTCGGCCGACAAGGCCACCCAGGACACGGCCGACGAGCTGCGCACCGCGGTGGCCGGCACGGGGATCGACAGTGCTGCTGCGCCCGTCGTCACCACCTCGGGGAGCGAGGCGATCATCGTCCAGACCGAGCCGGTCAACGACCAGGAGAGCGCCGAGCTCGTCACCACGATCCTGGACGTGACCGGTGCGACCGAGGCT
The DNA here is from genome assembly GCA_039914485.1 of Nocardioides sp. Taxonomy (GTDB): domain Bacteria; phylum Actinomycetota; class Actinomycetes; order Propionibacteriales; family Nocardioidaceae; genus Nocardioides. The sequence goes on along the minus strand of JBDSPC010000209.1, from coordinate 2,297 downwards.
GACATCTCCCAGACGGAGATCGGCCCGAGCTGGGGCAAGGAGGTCGCCCAGCGGTCGCTGATCGGCCTCGTCGTCTTCCTGGTCCTCGTCGTGCTGTTCATCTGGGCCTACTTCCGTGAGTGGAAGATGTCCGTCGCGGCCCTGGTCGCCCTCGCCCACGACGTCCTGATCACCATCGGGGTCTATGCCCTGTCCGGCTTCGAGGTGTCACCGGCGACGGTCACGGGTGTGCTCACGATCCTCGGCTTCTCGCTGTACGACACCGTCGTGGTCTTCGACAAGGTGCGCGAGAACACCCATCAGCTCAAGTCGTCGCGTCTGACGTACAAGGAAGCGGCCAACCTCGCCGTCAACCAGACCCTGGTCCGCTCGATCAACACCTCGATCGTGGCCCTGATCCCGGTCGCCGCGATCCTCTACGTCGGCGTCGTGCAGCTCGGGTCGGGCTCGCTCAAGGACCTCGCGCTCGCGCTGTTCGTCGGCATGGCGGTCGGCGCCTACTCCTCGATCTTCATCGCGACGCCGCTGCTCGTGCAGCTCAAGGCCAACGAGAAGGACGTCAACTACGACGAGCGTCGCGCGGCCGCTCGTCGACGCGAAGCCGCGGCCGACCCCTACTCCCGCGTCAACGCCGCCGATCGCAACGCCACTCCGCCGCCGGACCCGCGCCAGGTGCGGGACGACGGCACCGTGGTGACCCGGCCGGTCAAGGCGCCCCCGCGGCAGGCGGAGGCCGTCAACAAGGGTCGCGTCGTGCCGAAGGCCCACGGCCCGGTCAAGCCCAGTGGGTCGGCCGGTCGCGTCCAGCCCACCCGCAAGCCGCGATCGAAGCGGGGCAAGAAGTGAACACACGGGGGGCAAGCCCCCCGTGGACCCCCCAAGAAGCACGCGCTGCTGCTCGCGCTGCCATGTCGCGGCTCGTCGTCGACGTGCCCGACTATCCGTTGCCCGGCGTGATGTTCAAGGACATCACGCCACTGCTCGCCGACCACGCCGGATTCTCGGCGGTCATCGACGCGCTGGCCGACGTGGCCCGCGACGACGACGGCAACGTCCTGGTCGACAAGGTCGTCGGCATGGAGGCCCGCGGCTTCATCCTCGCCGCGCCGGTCGCGCTCGCGCTCGGCGTCGGCTTCGTGCCGATCCGCAAGGTCGGCAAGCTGCCGCGCGCCACGCACGCCGTCTCCTACTCACTGGAGTACGGCGAAGCCACCCTCGAGGTCCACCAGGACGCGATCGCACCGGGCGAGCGCGTCCTGCTGATCGATGACGTCCTCGCCACCGGCGGCACCGTCGCGGCCACCCGGAAGCTCGTCGAGGTGTGCGGCGGGACGTGCGTCGGCGTCGCCGTGCTCATGGAACTCAGCAACCTGTCGGGCCGCGCCACGGTCGGCGATCTGCCGATCAGCGCCATCACGTCCGTCTGACTTCGCCGCGTCACTAGACTGGCGCGATGGCCGAGGAGATCAGCACCCCTGTGACGCAGGAGCGCGCCTCCGAGGTCCCGGTCTCCGCCCGAAGCATGCGCTCGCGGCTCGCCCGCATCGGTGCCAAGGCGCCGACCGGCAACCCGGTCCTGGAGCCGCTGTTCCGCTCGGTCCGGGCCAACCACCCCAAGGCCGATCTCGCGCTGCTGGAGCGGGCCTACCAGGTCGCCGAGAAGATGCACGGCACCCAGATGCGCAAGAGCGGTGACCGCTACATCACCCACCCGCTCGCGGTGACGACGATCCTGGCCGACATCGGCATGACCGAGCCGACCCTGGTGGCGGCGCTGCTCCACGACACGGTCGAGGACACGCCGTACACCCTCGAGGAGCTCCGCAAGGAGTTCGGCGACGAGGTCGCCATCCTCGTCGACGGCGTGACCAAGCTCGACAAGGTGCAGTACGGCGACTCGGCGCAGGCCGAGACGATCCGCAAGATGATCGTGGCGATGTCGCGCGACATCCGCGTGCTGGTCATCAAGCTGGCCGACCGCCTCCACAACATGCGCACGCTGCGCTACCTCAAGGCCGAGACGCAGGAACGCAAGGCCCGCGAGACCCTCGACATCTATGCGCCGCTCGCGCACCGCCTCGGCATGAACACCCTCAAGTGGGAGCTCGAGGACCTGGCGTTCGCGACCCTGCACCCGAAGATGTATGACGAGATCGTCCGCCTCGTCGCTGATCGCGCGCCGTCGCGCGACCAGTTCCTGGCCGAGGTGATCGACGGCGTCGAGACCGACCTGCGCGAGGCGAAGATCAAGGCGAAGGTCACCGGGCGACCCAAGCACTACTACTCGATCTACCAGA